>JBJTMW010000228.1:0-12358 GCA_046070715.1 Aquirufa sp.
GGCTTGGGTGATTATGTTCTCCTTGTTTGGCATCATTTACGCCCTGTTTAAATTCGAAGCGATTCCGTCTGAATTAGCCCCCTTGGAGGACAGAGGTACTTTACGGGTAAATGCGACCGCTCCAGAAGGTGCGACTTTTGAATATATGTTGAATTATACGGATGAGATGGCGAAGTTTTTGATGACGGCCATTCCAGCCAAGGAACGCTATGCGGTTTACTCCATTACGTCCCCTCCTTTTGGAAATGGTGGTTCGAATACGGGAAGCATGCGCGTGATTTTAGCTGATCCAGAAGGACGTAGAACACAGCAACAAATTGCGGATGAGATTCAACCGAAGATCAAGAAATTCACGGGTGCACGAGCGACCTTAATTCAAGAACCGACTTTGTCTACGGGACAACGCGGTGGGGGTGGTTTACCTGTCGCTTTCGTGATTCAAGCCTCGACTTTTGAGAGTTTGAAGAAGAATATTCCGTTGTTTATGGCCAAAGTAAGGGAGAGTTCAAAGTTTGAAATGGCAGATGTGAACTTGAAGTTTACTAAACCCGAATTGCGCCTGGAGATTAACCGCGATAAAGCCCAAAACCTAGGCGTTTCCATCCAAGATGTGGCGACGACCCTGCAATTAGGCCTTTCGGGTAGACGTTTTGGCTACTTCGTAATGGATGGAAAGCAATACCAAATCATCGGCCAAATCGACCGTCCGATGCGAAATGACGTATCTGACTTGAAGTCCCTTTACGTGAAAAACAACCGCGGGGATTTGATCCAATTAGATAACCTAGTAAAGATCACCGAACAAAGTACGCCTCCACAACTTTTCCGTTACAACCGCTACGTGGCGGCAACGGTGACGGCGCAAATGGCGAAAGGGGTGACTTTAGGGGAAGCGTTGAACGAGATGGATAAGCTAGCGAAAGAGACCTTCGACGTTTCCTTCTCTACCGCCTATGATGGCCAAAGTAAGGAATTCAAAGAGTCTAGTTCTTCCCTACTCTTCGCCTTTGCCTTAGCGATTTTATTGATTTACTTGATTCTTTCTGCCCAGTTTGAAAGTTTCATCGATCCATTCATCATCTTATTTACGGTTCCATTAGCGGTGGCGGGGGCCTTATTAACGCTTTGGGATTTCAGCCAAACACTGAATATCTTCTCGCAGATCGGTATCATCGTACTCATCGGTCTCGTAACCAAGAATGGTATCTTAATTGTGGAGTTTGCAAATCAACGTAAAGAGTCTGGATCAGAAAAATTGAAAGCAGTTCAAGAAGCAGCGGTAGCTCGTTTCCGTCCGATTATTATGACATCGCTTTGTACGATTTTAGGTATTTTACCAATTGCATTGGCTTTAGGTTCTGGATCTCAAAGTAGAGTTTCCATGGGTATCGCCGTCGTAGGTGGCATGTTATTCTCTACTACGCTGACCTTGTATATCATCCCGGCGATTTACAGTTATTTATCGAGTAACCGCAAACCAGTTCATGCCGAATAAAGAAATTTGGATGCAACGCGCCTTTGACCTAGCCTTATTAGGCTCAGGGCGCGTTGCTCCTAATCCTTTCGTAGGTTGTGTTATTGTCAAAGACGACCGTATCCTAGGTGAAGGTTACCACCAACAGTATGGTGGGCCTCATGCTGAAGTCAATGCAATACGTTCTTGCTCGGAATCTGTCGAAGGCGCGACGGCCTATGTGACTTTAGAGCCTTGCTCGCATTTTGGAAAAACACCACCCTGTGCTGATTTACTAATTCAATCCGGCATTAAATCGGTATATATAGCTAATTTAGACCCTAATCCGCTCGTGGCGGGCAAAGGTGTCGAAAAACTGGAAGCCGCAGGCATTACTTGCCACATCGGATTACTAGCAGAAAAAGGTGAATGGATAAACCGCCACTTCTTTACCTTTCACCGATTGAAAAGGCCCTATATTACGTTTAAATACGCCGTTAGCGCCGATGGCTTCATCGCTGCCCCTACGGGTGCGCCTGTTCAGCTATCGAACGAATTATCAGCGATTCGCGTGCATCAACTGCGCGCAGAACACCAAGGAATTGTAGTAGGGGTCCAAACCATCATTAATGACGACCCTTCTCTTACGACTCGATTAGTGGCAGGGGCAAATCCGGTTCGCATCGTATTAGACCCTTCCAGCAGAATCCCTTCCACCGCTAAAGTCCTAACAGATGGAGGAGAGACAATCGTCTTACGTTCATCAGGAGAAGTAGCTGCCCTACCTATTCAGTCGATCCTAGTCGAAGGCGGAGCAAAAACGATGGAAAAATTATGTGCGGATGGGCTGGTGGATGAGATTTGGAAAATCAGAAGCCCCCAAACGCTTCTTGAAGGAATCTCAGAACCCAAACTGCCCGTGAAATGGCGAGCGATTGACTACTTAGGTGACGATACTTGGTTTAAAGGAATCCTAACACCTGTCCCAGCAAGTACATATTCAGCCCCAGAATAATTGCGGTTATCACCCAAACAATTCCCTGTAAAAGCGCGGAATTCGCGAATTTCCCCATCTTCTGTTTATCTCCGGTGAATAAAACCAATGGGATGACGGCGAAGCTTAATTGCATTGAAAGTACCACTTGTGAGAATACTAACAGTTCTCCTATCTTCGATTCCCCGTAAATCCACGTGATGAAGAAAGCCGGAACAATCGCAATTAAACGGGTAATCAAACGTCGTAACCAAGGGGCGATTCGCAGATCGAGGAATCCTTCCATCACGATTTGGCCAGCTAGCGTTCCGGTTAAGGTCGCATTCTGACCAGAAGCTAGTAAAGCCACAGCAAATAAAATACTCGCTAGTTTACTACCTAAAACCGGGTCTAATAACTGATACGCATCTCGAATATCCGCTACCTGCTGCAAGTTATTTCCGTGAAAGGCCGCCGCCGCTAAAATCAGAATCCCCGCGTTGATAAAAAAGGCTAGTCCGAGCGAAAGCGTGGAATCCCAAGTCGCGTACTTGATCGCTTTTTCTTTGTCTTCATCCGTATCCTTGATGGCACGCGTTTGGACGATACTGGAATGCAAGTATAAATTGTGCGGCATGACCGTGGCACCTAGAATACCGATGGCCACGTAGAGTTGACTTGGATTCATCACCACCGATGTTTGCGGTACTAAACCACCCAAAATCCCTGAAATGGAGGGTTGAGAGATGAAGAGCTCGTAGGCAAAACAGCAAACGATGACAATCAAGAGGGATAAAACGATAGACTCAATGACTTTGAAGCCTTTGTTTTGGAAATACAAAATCAGGAAAACATCTAATATCGTGATGACAATACCCGCTAAAATGGGAATCCCGAATAACAATTGAAGCGCTAAGGCAGACCCAATCACCTCCGCTAAATCACAGGCCGCAATCGCTAGCTCACAGACTAACCACAGGAATATCGCCACGGGCTTCGAAAACGCATCGCCACAAGCTTGGGCTAAATCACGTCCCGAGGCGACGCCTAATTTCAAGGCCAAATGCTGCAAGACGATCGCAAAAATGCTAGAGACAAGGATAACAGACAATAAAGTGTAGCCGAAGGAGGCTCCTCCTGCTAAATCAGTCGCCCAGTTGCCCGGATCCATATAACCCACCGCGACTAAAAAGCCTGGGCCCATGAAAGCCCGCAAATTCTTCCAAAAGCCGTTCCCTGTAGGGACAGGTATCGTCCCAAACACTTCAGAGAGGGATTTCATTTTCGGATTAGAACGCCAAGGACTCGACATATTTCAAAATTTTACGCAATTTAAAAATAATTTTTAGATTAACCTAAAAAATAAATTTACTACCTTTACTTCATGGCCATTTCATTCACGGAAGAAAACTACTTAAAAGTCATTCACCGCCTCTCAGAGGCTACTTCGGATGACATTTCGACGAACGCCGTAGCGGAATTGATGCAGACTAAAGCGGCATCGGTGACCGATATGTTGCGTAAACTAGCCGAAAAAGGCTGGGTGAATTACCAAAAATACCAAGGCGTTCGCTTAAGTCCGGAAGGCGAGAAAATAGCGTTGTCGATTGTGCGCAAGCACCGACTTTGGGAAGTATTCTTAGTAGATAAAATGGGCTTTAACTGGGACGAAGTGCACGAAATCGCTGAACAGCTCGAGCACATTGAATCAGATCAATTAATCCACAAATTAGACGAATACCTAGGCTTCCCTAAAACGGATCCACATGGCGATCCCATCCCGAACAAGGACGGCATTTTACCCGAGCTAGCCTATTCCCACTTATCTGATATCAAAGCTGGCAAAACCTGCAAATTGATGGGAGTGGCACAGGATTCGGCGGTCTTCTTGCAATTGCTGACGAAATTAAACTTGAGTTTAGGGGCGAAACTGGCCATTCAAGAAATCAACGAATTCGATCGATCGATCTTCGTTTCCATTAACGACGCTTCGCCTATCTTCATTAGCCATGAAGTAGCGAAAAACATTCTCGTAAAAATCTTAGCTTAATAAATCGAGTACTTCATCCTCGCTCAAGGCACGTAAGATGCTCTCGTCAGAAGTCACTAACTCGGAGGCTAAATCCTTTTTGCGTTGCTGCAAGGCCAAGATTTTCTCCTCCACCGTTTCTTTCGAGATGAACTTGTAGGTGAATACGGTTTTCTTTTGGCCAATACGGTGCGCTCGGTCAATGGCCTGAGCCTCCGCCGCTGGATTCCACCACGGATCTAATAAGAATACGTAATCTGCCGCGGTCAGATTGAGACCTACCCCACCGGCTTTCAAGGATATAAGGAAAACGGATTGGCCGCCCTCTTTTTGGAAACTCTCCACCTGACCCATTCGATCTACCGTACTTCCATCGAGGTAGGCATACGGAATTCCGCGTTCTTCTAGAGCGGCTTTAATCAAGTTCAAATGCTGAACAAATTGACTAAAGATCAACACCTTGTGGTGCTGCTCTAATACCGTCTCTAATTTTTCTAACACCGCCTCCATCTTGCCCGAATCTCCGGTATACCCTTCTTCGCACAAGGATGGATGGTTCGCGAGCTGACGTAATTTTGTCAAACCTTGCAACACAGAGAAACGCGATTTCTGCAAACCTTCATCCTTAATCTGCTTCAATAACACGTCACGGTAGAACGATTTCGTCTTGTCATACAAGCGTTCTTGCTCCTCGCTCATCGAGCAATAGGTCACCGATTCCATTTTTTCTGGTAAATCAGCGGCCACTTGACGCTTCTCACGACGCAACAAATAGGGCTTGATTAGGAAATAAAGGCGCTTTTTCTTCTCCATATCCGCCTTCTTCTCGATGGGCAATTGGAAATGGTCTTTGAAATAACGCTGCGTTCCTAAAAGGCCACTGTTCACGAAATTCATTTGGGACCAAAGATCCATCGTCGAATTCTCCAGCGGCGTACCCGTCATCACGAGACGGAATTTTGCATTTAATTTCTGAACGGCTTTGGTAATATTCGCTAACGGATTCTTAATCGCTTGCGACTCATCTAAAATCACATACGAGAAAGCCTGCTTTTCGAACCATTCAATATCTGAACGCACCATCCCGAAAGAACACAGAATCAAATCGACCTTCCCAATTTGGGCCTGCAATTTCTCTCTTTGAGGTCCGCTGTATACCAAAACACGTAACTGCGGGGTAAATTTCTTCGCTTCCATCTCCCAGTTATACAACAGGGACGTAGGCATCACGAGCAAAGTAGGCAGGGTCTCGCCTTGTTCCTTCAAGCTCTGCAATAAACAAAGCGTCTGAACGGTTTTACCCAGACCCATATCATCGGCTAAACAAGCGCCTAATCCGGCAGCCTGACGCGTGCGCATCCAGCGGTAGCCTTCTAATTGATACGGACGCAAGGTTCCTTTGAAGTTCTTAGGTACCGGGTATTCTTTCGCCTCGAGAGCTAAATCGTTAATTGTTTTAGCTCTAAGTGCGGTTTTCACTAAATCTTGGTTCTCCCATTCCTGCACCAGCTGGTAATGTTGACGGCGTAAGAACACGCCATCTTCACCTGGACGCGTCTCAGAGAAGTAAAAAAGATCTTGGTAATCGTGGAACCAATTGTCCGGAATCATGGCGATGGAACCGTCTGGCAAATGGAATTCTTTCTTCTTTTGTAAGATCAGCTGGCGAATTTTCAAGAACGGAATTTGGAACTCCCCAAACGAAATCACGGCCTGAATGTCAAACCAGTCTAGTTTTTCGCCAATGCGAATCTTGATTTCTGGTTTTCCTAAGAAATAGCGTGGGGCCTGTCCATCGCCCTTGAACTGTACCGCAAAACCGGCCTGATCCAACGCTTCTTTGTTCGCCGTTAACCATTGCACCGCATCCCCGCGTTGCATGAAGGCACGGCCGTCATTCTCCATCTTTAATCCTAGGGACTTCAGTTGTTGAAAGGCGCGTTTTTCCTTGACGTGGGAGCGCATAATTTTTTGGAAGGCATAACTGTCGCCTTTCTTCTCAAAAAGGACGTTCGCCTCAGACGACAAACCGTCCCAAGGGAAACGGTTATTTCCGTATTGGAAGGATAGCACGAAGTTCCAGCGATCCGCTGCTTCGAGGGCCGCCTTCTTTTTCAAGGTTTCTTCATCCTCTATTTTAGGCGCCGTAGGGCCATAGGAAAGCAAGAATTGAACCGGTTTTTCGGTATTCGTAATCTCGAATCCTTTGGCATGAACAGGATACCGCGCCACCATCGCCTTTACGAATTTGCGGAAGTAATCTTCTTCCATATTCTTCGGAATCGCGACAAACTTCTTATTCAAAAACGGGCGCAATTTCTTGCCTTCTAGTTCTGGATTGAAGTGGTAGAGTTTCTGGTTCATCAGCATCCAAGCCGGCTCGTCGCATAAAACGACCGCGTCTTTGTACTGAAACTCGAGTTTATTGCCTAGGTATTTTAGGGTAGGAAAATAGTGCGTATTCTCGTCGTTGCGCATAAAGTGGAACAAAACGTCCACCGCCTCCGCTTCGATTTGCACCGATTGGCGCATCGGATTCCCATCATTTCCCATGATGAAAAGCGTCTTATCTGGGCAGATTAAACCAAAAATTTGGCCTCTCTTCTTCTCAATGACAGACATCACTGCCTCTTGAATCTCTTTCTCCCCTTTCTCCGCATCCCAGGTCTTCAAATAGAATTCCTCCATCGTCTTGCGCTTCGAGGTATTGAACTTTTCAAAAACCGCTGCCGGCTTCATACTCTCAATCAAACCCACAGCCGTTCGATCACGATCGTCTAAGGCGTGTTCAAATTCGTGGAAGTTCCGGGAAGTCAGCGTTTGGTACTCCCAGGTCAATTGACCTTTCTCATTTAATTGCACGACAAAGACATCGAATAAATAACCGAGGCATTCGTGTGACAATAAAGAATAAACAACCTGGAAAGGTTTGTTAGGGGAGATTTTCATTTTAAAAACACCCGATTTCTCGGATTACAAGAGTCAAACCTTTAAAATTAAGATTTTTTTCTCAATTGCAAGCAAGCCCAGTTGTTTTTTGATGCTTGCGCGATAAAATTAAGTTGCTGCTTTTCAGCGGATTCCAGTAAAAGAGGAATGTCTTCGGTATAGAAACCACTTAAGAAAAGTAAGCCGCCTGGCTTGATGCGTGCGGCATAATCAGCCATTTCAGCTAATAAGATATTGCGATTGATATTCGCTAATAATACATCGTATTCCGTGTCACCTTCGTCTGCGATGGTGCCTAATCCAAAAGGAATCTCTGCACAATCGTTCAAACCCGCATTCTCGATCGAATTCTCCACCGACCATTCGTCGATATCGAATCCACGCACAAATCCTGCGCCGCGTTTCTTAGCCACAAAAGCCAAAAGCCCCGTACCCGTTCCCGCATCTAACACACTTTTACCCGTTATATCGACATCAAACAACGCTTTCGTCATCAGCGACGTCGTTTCGTGGTGGCCAGTGCCAAACGACATTTTGGGATTAATCACCACTTCCATCTGGAATCCAGGCTCAGACGGATGAAAACTCGCCCGAATTAAGACCAAATCCTCAATGCGAATCGGATCATAATTGCTTTCCCACACCTCATTCCAATTTTGCTTCTCGATGCGATTCGTTTCGTAGGTTTCCAAACCATAGCGAGACATCACCTCCGTTAAGGCCTCCTCAGAAAAGTCGACCTCCGGGCAATACGCGGTCACCCCCGACTCCGAATCCTCGAAAATATCGAATTGAATTTCGCCTAGCTCAGCGACTAAAATATCAGACAGCTCAGGACTGGCTGTAATTTTCACTTGAATCGTAGACATACATTAATTAGATGGAGGGGTGTTTTTCTTTCCGAAAACGGAAATGCCGATGTAGCGTTTCGGCTGTAATCTAAAGTCAAGCAACAGCTTGTCCAGATCCACGAGCGTTTTATTTAAGCCTACGTAGAGGCTATCGTTTTTGATCAATTTACCCGCGCTGCCTTCGCCACGCTCAATTCCTTGCACAATCTTCTTTAACGAAAGTACGGTTGCATCCACCTCTTTCAAGGTTTTGCCCAGTTTCAAGGCATTCAAAGAATCAGCTACCGTATTAAACTTCGTTAATAAAGGACGCAGTTGTTTTTCTGTTTCGATCAAATCCGTAGACAAGGTTTTCATATTCGACGAGATCTGTGCGATATTAGCCCGATTATCCGCCACGATTCCATTCACGGAACCATTGATATTCGTGACTGTTTCGTTCGATGTCTTTAACAAGGTATTTAAATACGTACCTGTGTGGTCAAATTTATTCGAAATTTGGCGAAAGGAAACTAACAGCGAGTCTGCATTTGCGATCACCGGAATCGCGCGCTCCTTTAGCAAGGCCGTTACTCCCACTTCGGTCTCCCCTTTCAAAAAGGAATCCTCCGCTAAATTCCCCTTGCCCTCTAAACGTAGGCGAATGATTTTGCCTCCTAATAAGGCTCCATCCGAAAGGACTGCGACCGTCTTGTCCGGAATGACGATATCTTGGCTTAAGCGTAAGGTTACTAGAATTTTGTTCGCTTTAGCTGGTTGTATTTCGACTTTCTTTACTTTTCCCACCTCGATTCCGTTCACCATAACCTGGTTCGAAACCATCAGGCCGTCCACATTTTCGTATTCAACATAATAAACACGAGCAGACGAGAATACGTCATTCCCTTTCAGAAAATTAAACCCGAAATAGAGGATTAAGAAGGCTAACAATGCCAAAAACCCTACTTTCAATTCATTGCTTTGGAACATCGTCTCTATTTTTCGATTTCGTCTTTGTACGCTTTAAACGCCGTGGCAATCGCTGTTGCGACTTCGTTTTGTCCTTTTTCAGAAGCTAAATAATTTTCTTCCTCCGGGTTTGTTAAAAATCCCGTCTCCACTAATACACTGGGCATCGCCGTCCGCCAGATCACTAGGAATCCCGCTTGCTTCACCCCAAAACTCTTTCTTTGATACGTTTTCGAAAATTGCTCCTCCACTTTAGAGGCAAATTTTACCGAACTCGCCATAAAGGCACTTTGGTAATTCGCCATCATAATGTGCGCTAGTGGAGAATTAGGATCAAAACCATCGTAGGTCTTTTGGTAATCCTTCTCCTGCAAGATAACGGAGTTTTCTCGCTTCGCTACGTTTAAATTGCCATCCGTTTTATGCAAACCCATCGTGTAGGTTTCTGTACCATAGGCGTTTTTATTCACTGCGGCATTACAATGCACGGAGATGAATAAATCCGCTTTATTGCGATTTGCGATGTTTGCCCGTTCGTTTAATTCGATGAACGTATCGGTATCCCGTGTGTACACTATTTTCAACTCTGGATGCGCCGCCTTGAGCTTTCTACCTAATTCTTGAATAATGTGAAGCGTGACAATTCCCTCGTGGGATCCCTTAGGACCAGAACAGCCCGGATCTTTTCCTCCATGGCCGGCATCTAGGCAAACGACTTTGATTCGATTCTTAATGTCTCCGTTTTGAAAGCCACTAGGCGTCCAAGCAGTCAGCAATAAACCCAACGAAATAAATAAACCGATAGATTTTATCTGATTAAACATTATTTTCTAATTGTTACACGTTGATAACAAGCAAAGATGTAATTTTGTAGGCTTGTATTTAATAGTACAAATATAATTTTTAAATTCCATTTGGTAAAGAAATCCACATATTACCTTTTTATTACCCTGCTTGTCCTTTTTGCTTCTTTCGTTGAGGCAAAAGCGCAGCGGGTAATTTCGACGGACACCTTACAAAAATCCATTCCTAAGGACACGGCCGCTGATTTACAGACTACCGTTTTCTATTCTGCCGTAGACTCTACGATTTTAGATGCAGACAAGCAAGTCGTGAATTTGTATGGGGGTGCCAAAGTCAAGTACGGCGAAATCTCCCTCGAAGCGAACTACATCCGCCTGGACTGGGCAAAAAATGAGGTTTACGCCATCGGAACGAAGGATACACTAACCCAAAAGATGATCGGGTTACCCGTCTTCTTACAAGGCAGTGATAAATACGATTCAGACGAAATACGCTATAATTTTAAGACGAAACGGGCCGTCATTAAGGGCATCGTAACGCAACAAGGCGAAGGTTTTGTGCAGGGGAAAAATGTCAAAAAAGACGAAGAGGAGAACCTCTACATCCGAAATGCCATCTACACTACCTGCAATTTAACCCATCCCCACTTTCACATCAAGGCCAGCAAGATCAAGGTCGTGGGCAAAAAGGAGATCATCTCGGGTCCCTTTCACTTTGAATTGAATGACATTCCGCTGCCCATTGGCTTGCCTTTTGGCTTCTTTCCCTATTCGCAGCCGAAAGAGGCTGGGAAGTCCGGCATCATTATGCCCACTTATGGTGAGGAGCCCAATGGACGCGGATTTTATTTGCGAGAAGGCGGGTATTATTGGGCGGCGAGTGAAAACATCGGGATTCGTTTTACCGGCCAAATCTACTCCAAAGGAGGCTGGGGCCTAGGCGCGAATTCGCAATACAACAAGCGCTATCGCTACGCCGGAAGTTTCAACCTAGCCTTTAATCGCAACAGCAATGGGGACGAATTTGCGCCTACCAAGCGAACGGATTTCGCCTTGCAATGGTCGCATACGCCCCGCAGCTCGGGCAATTCTAGTTTCTCGGCTTCGGTAAACATCGCCTCGAACTCATATAATCAATACAATTCTTTCAATACCCAACAATACCTATCGAATACGATTGGATCGTCCGTACAGTATTCCCGGAATTTTGGCCAAACCGTCCGCACCAGCATCAACCTGCGGATTAACCAAAACACGAGTACACGGGTGTTTGATGCGGGAACCGACTTCAACTTTGGCCTAAACCAAATCCAACCTTTCAAAAAGAAAAATTCCCTAGGGGATCGCTTTATCGATCAATTCCGGATCGGATTGGACTTCTCTGGAGGTATTTCGATGACGAACCAAATAGGCGACCCCTATACCCGCTACGAATTCGATGTCTATCCTCGCTCCTCTAATTCCTTGCGTGGAACGATACAGAAGCCGTTTATTCCGACAGGAGCAGATGACGTACCCGCCGGAGTTATCCCGGTAGATGCGAGCACCTTGCCTATTTTGTGGGAAAAGGCGCAGACGAAATTCAATTATAGCATCCCTTTGGCCTTGCCTAATTTGAAGCTTACAAAGCACATAAACCTAACGCCTGGTGTTTCCTGGTCAGGGAACATGTACACGCGTTCCTACAAGTACACCTACGTGGCGGCGGATTCAACGGTGCGCATCGATACGGTGGGAGGTTTGCCTAAATTCAATTCTCAGATCGCCTTTTCTGCGAGCATGAATACGCGTTTATTTGGAACCTTGCGTTTCAAAAAAGGGCGTTTAGAAGCGATTCGCCATACTTTAGTTCCATCCGTTAGTTTGAGCTATACGCCGGATTATTCAGATCCGAGTTTTGGGTATTACCAAGATGTTAGAATCAATAACCGAAAATTCATCAATGCGGAAGGCAAAGAGCAAATCGGAGATATTCGTAGAATCAGTACCTTCGACCCACGTACCATGAGCTATGGAGGAGCTTCGGGGGCGGTTTCTTTTGGGTTCCAAAACACCCTCGAAGCCAAGTTGAAAACCAAGTCTGATACCGCCAGCGTGCTCACGGAGAAGGTACGCATCCTGGACAACTTTGGCATTAACGGCAGTTATAATTTACTCGCGAAAGAATACGCACTGTCGAATATCGGGTTTAACCTCGCCTCTAGGGTGAAGGATTTTGACATCAATATGGGCGGAAGTTTTGATCCGTATTTATATGTGGCGGATCCGCTATTCTTTGATATCGGACGTAGAACCCCTGACTTCATGTTCAGCCAAGGGGCGGGCTTAGCGCGCTTGCAAGGCTTTAATTTC
>JBJTMW010000229.1:0-26818 GCA_046070715.1 Aquirufa sp.
CTCATTTTCATCCTGTGAAAAGACCGCTCTGAACGGCGGCACGAAGGTTCCCACGATTTGCACACCTGGATATTCCGCCTCCATCACTTGCTTTAGCGTTTCCGCGACTCCCGGCGAAGCACCGAGCAAAAAGATGGAGAAATCGTTCTTTAAGGCAAATGGAAATATCCGTGGCAACACATCTAAACCCGTAATCCGTTGTTTAATAGGCGTTCCTAGGAACTCTGAGGCCCATTTCACCGGGACTCCATCGCAAAGAACATAATCCGCGTTCTTATAGATGGTTTGAACGCGCGCTGTCGCGCGCGCCGCTAAAATCGAATTCACCGGAGTAATACAGACCTGCGCTTTTTGGCCCTCCTGAATCACAACCTCCCAATCGCTGAACAATTCATCCATCGTCAGCGAGGAAACGGGGGTCCCCAGAATATCTACTTTATTGTGCAGCATCCGGTTCTGGGAAGAAATCTCCTAAAAAATACAAGCCCACCCAAGTCCAGAACGGGAAAGCGCCCATGGGTCCTTCTAGGAACACATCGAAGCTTCCATTCAGCCAAAAAGTGAATAACACGCAGGAAATCATCAGCTGCTGATCGTTCAACTGCCGCTTAAACATAGGTTTAAAAAGACACACTAGCCAATAGGCCCATAACAAGAACAGCGGCCAGCCGAAACGCGCTAAAATCGTCAAATTAAAATTATGCGGCGATCGCAGATCCTCCACATCCGTATTAATATCATCACTTTCTGCCAAACTCATCCCCAAACCCTTTCCCTGAACCGCATATTCCGGTGTGATACTATAATCAATAATATTCGCCCACCAAATCAAGCGCCAGACCTTGTTCTTATCCAAGGTCGCATCCTTACTCACCCCAAACATCGAACCCACATTCTCCACTAATTGCTCCATCCCCACCTTACGACCTTGGAAGTTTTCCTTCACTTTAATGGACCCATACAAAGGCAACACAATCAGCAAGATGATAGGCAAATAACGCGCATATTGTTTGAACAAAACTCGCATTTCTTCCTTTTTCGTGTAAAACACAAAAAGGCCTAAACTAAGTAAATAGGCCAGCATTCCCGAGCGAGAATAGGCCGTGATAATCAATAAATTGAGCAGAATCGCTACAGCTAATGTCACCTGAAAACGAATCGAGCGGTGGTTCAAATACAACATCAATACCAATGAAGAAATCAACAAATGCACCCCCATATCACCGTATTTATAGAGCGCGAAAGGCACGGAGCCGAAGAGGATGAAGTTCTCGAAGAATTCGGAGAAGTTTTGGAGGTAAAAATTCAATAAGGCAAAAAACGGGAACCAAGTATAGATCTTAATGATATACTCCCACATTTGCGCACGCAGATCCTTGAATAGAAACACAAAGAAGGCAAACCAGGCATATTGAATCACAAAAGAGTCGCGAATCACGTCAAATAGGGCATAGGAACGCAATCCCCAGCCGATATAGCCCAACGTAACCGCCAGAAAAAAGGCCAAAATCTTCGTCCGCTTATCCCAACCGAAGGCATAGGATTTACGCGTTAAAAACAGGACGATGAAACCACCAGCCCACAAAGCCTCTGCCAAAAAACTGTAAGCAATCCCTTTGTTGAAGAACACATAAAGTGCCATCACGAAGAAATATGCCTGCAAATACAGCTTCTTAACGGCGTCCATTGATTTGGTATTTTAAGGAAACCTGCCACTGCTGGTTCGTGTAATCCGACTTCGTGGACGAATCTGACCAGTCCGCGATGCCATCCTCGATGCGCACCCACATGTAATTGTTCACCGAGGTATACAAATACGAACCACCTAAAAGCAGGTTCTTGGTGATGCCGATTTGGGCTTCGACACCAGCTAGTAGATTCACCCAATAGCGGTTTTCGTAGCCAGAACCGTAATATTGGTACACGTAAAAATCATTGTTCTTCGCGAGACGTTCCGCGTGCAAACGTAGCAAACTACGGCCGCGGTGATAACTCAGGTAGATCGATTGACTATTCGAACCAGGACCGATGGAAGCTCCCAGCATTTTGGCATTCTGCGTATATCCCTGACGGATTTGCGTACTCGTGTACCAGCTATTGCGCAGCGGTTCGCCGCCCGGTTGCGTATTGTCGATCACTAAACCCGGATCCATCAGCTGCAATTGCGTGAATTCGATGCCTAGCTGCAGGTAAGATTTTTGTTTTTTGCCCAAAGGAAATAACTTCCGCCCCCCTATCACAAAACCCGTCTTCGTGGAATCCCCGAAGAAGCTCGCTGGCCCCAAAAGCTTATCCGGCTGTCCTAGTTCAGCATAGAATTCCGCGTGATCTTTTGGCAAAGCAAAGCGAAAAAGGAAAGCACCTAATTGCATTTTAGGATTCTCTACATACGGCTTACCCGGTTGTGGCCCTTGATCCTCGAAATAGGTTTGATGCGCATACGAATAGCCTAGGTAGAAGTTAGGCACCCACTTCGGCTGCCAGTTCACGATAAAGGCCTTCAGCATACGTACTGAATTGTTTTTGTTCTCAATTCCTCCCGCCCAGATCGGTCTAAAGTTCTTGTCCTCGGGAGACAAATAGCTAGAATTCTCTAACATTCCGATTAGACCTTTGCCCTCGAAAGTTCCGATGGGCGTGATGACAGGCTTCCGGTTTTGGACAAAATAATGCAAGAAACCAGATGCCTCGTTCGTCAGGATGAGGCTGTTTCTAAACCCTGGTCCCCACCAATTATTCTCGGTCGAAACTCCCGTCGAGACATTCCCTAACTTCAAGGCAATGCGAGACTGACCCGGGTAAAAATAATGCAAGGGCTCCTCACCAAAACGATTGTATTGATCAATGTTATTGTTAATAATAAAGAAAACCCGCGTCCAATAATTCCCATCCTGCGGACTTCCCGCAAAGGGAACCGTAGGCGAATTCTCCGCTTCCACATATTCAGGCTGTAGGTTCACATCAAGGAATTTCCAAGAGAAATGTACCCCTAAACTCCAGCGACGCTGAAAACCAACAGACGGGAACAGGGTGCCCTCATTAAACCCAAAAGGCATCTTGCTGTTATTTTGGGTCGTATGACGCAGCGAAATACTATGGAACTTAAACTTATCACTGGCTGTCGTTTCCAGTTCCTGGAGCGCCGAAGTCGAACGAATCATAAACGATTGATTCGCATATTTCGCCGAATCCGTGTTCATTAACTGCGCATTGCGCTGCACATCCTGCAGACTAATATCGTCCAGCAAAGTCGTTTGCGCAAAGACCGAACACGATAGCAATAAGAGGCCTATAACGTACTTTACCATAAGAAAATCGTATTAATGAAGGCGAACAAATTCGATTTCGAATGATCCTTTTCCCATAAATAATTACTCGAATTCACCCATTTCACATCCCCTGTAAATAAGAGTTTTTTATAGCGATAGCCCCCTTGTAGACCAAATGCATAGTCATCCCATTTCACGGCGCGCGTGTAGACCGCAGTTCCCCCGGCGGTAGTCGTCGGTCGATTCGCCACATGTTGAAAAGTCAGGCCTATTTTTGTCCAACCCTGATTCCAGCTAATCGCAAAGGATTGCGCATCGTTTCCATGGCCTATTCCATTCGCAATAATCTGGTTATTATTCGTAAAACCTTCATATACCTGCCCGTGCTCATACCAGTTCCCCGCCCCGCGCATTAAATAAGACGGCGTTTCAGACATCTTCGTCGCCTCTGCTTGAAGGGAAATAAAGGTCCGCGAATTAAGTGGATGTAATTTTTTAAATCCAACTACCCAAGCCGCCGAATGCGACATATCGAGTAAGAGGTCACGCAGGTTTTGTTTCGCATCATTATAGCCAAATTCGGCATAGACTTCAGCGTGATTCTTCGGCATTAACCAGCGTGTAGACAAACTCAAAATCTGGTCCTTGCTCAGCGTATCGTCATTATAATCGCTCTTAAACAAGTTATTCAATACAGGTAAATAGGTATTCATGAATCTAGCACCCGGGCGATCCACCTCATAGTTTTGGAATGCTCTTGAAACGGAGAAGAACACGTTCTTCATAAACCGCGGCTGGTAGGTCAAAATGATCCCATTGTATTGGCGATTCTTAGGACTCGCAGACAAATCCCGTTGTTTTAATAAGTTATTCTCAAAGCCCTGCAAGGTGTCCCGGGTCATTCGTCCCAAGATTAGCTGAAATTCAAATGATCCGATCGGCGTCTTTAATGGACGCGTCGTATTCAAACTATAATGCTGAAATCCCGCCGCATTATTGGTCATCAATAAGGAAGAATAATGACCTGGACCCCACCAAAGGTTTTGGTTAGAAACTCCTAGCGAAATCCCGCCTGCCTCTAAACGCACAGACGATTGCCCTAAACTAAGTCTATTTAGTGATGGATTCACTTGACCCCAGGCATCGCTCGTTTCATAATCCGCTGAACCCGTGTGAACGAATTCCGGTTTGAATTGCACGTGCAGGATGCTAAATCGGGCGTAAATACCGGCACTGGCCTGCATTTGATAGCCATTCGAATTCGACATCGCTTGGTCATTCCAGCCGTAAGGGCGAGAGGTATTTAGTTTTTGGGTCAAAGAAGCCGGCAATAAAATGGCCTGAAATAACCCTTTTTTATAGCTTTTGATGGAGTCATTTGCAGTGGGATCGATTAAACGATACAAATCTTGCATACTTTGCTTACCCGTAGAATAAAAGGGACGGGCGAGCATAGACTGATTTGCGTCTACTTTGCCAAGTAATTGCAGATTCCGGACTTGTTCATCGATGTCGGAGAAACCGACGGGAATGGCGTTTTGGGCTTTTGTAGCGGATGCTAAAAGCAGGAAAACACAACAAAGCGAGACAAGAAACTTCATAAACAAAGTTAGGAATATTCCGGCGCTGAACAAAAGGAGGGAACCAAGTCAAAACCAAAGTGTGCATTACTAATATAAACTCTTATATATTAGTAATGCACACTTAGGCTAATATTATTTCTTATATTTGTTAATTATAACAATTATGAGAAACAGAATAAGCTTTCTAGCCTTCTGGGAACAAATGGAAGTCTTCGGCGTTTTCAGCACGCAAGACATCAATAAAGCATTTCCATACTTCGACTCGAGGCGACTAGTGGAATGGCAAGCGAAAAATTACTTGCAAAAATTATCAAATAAGTGGTATTGTTTTTCAAAAATGGAGCAGTCCGAATTCTCCCAATTTAGGGTAGCGAATTTGCTTTGCAAACCCTCCTACATCTCCTTAGAATCTGCTTTTGACTACTATGGACTGATTCCAGAGGCTACTTTTAGTACCACCTCGGTCACTACAAAAAAAACATCCCATTATGAGAATGATCGAGGTAATTTCACCTATCAGTCCATCAAAAATAGCCTCTTTTTTGGACACAAAACCCTCTATACAAATCAGCAGCCCCTATTAATGGCGGAGTTAGAAAAAGCTATTTTAGATTACCTGTATCTCCATCCTGAAATCCAAACAGTGGCAGATATGGAAGCCCTTCGATTTAGTACCGAAGTTTTAGCAGGAATAGAATGGCAAAAATTTACGCCATATTTGAGCCTATTTAAATCCCGTGCTTTGGAAAAAAGAGTACAGGTATTTAAGCAAACCTACCACTATGCTCAGCTATAATTCCATACAATCGGCTTATCCGATTTCATTACATTCAAAAGGCAGATTTATCATCAGGGAGTACTTGCAATACAAACTTCTAGAAATTATATACACAAGTGCTTTTGCCCCCAAACTTATCTTTTTAGGCGGCACAAACTTGCGAATTGTCCATGGGAATCAGCGCTTTTCAGAGGATTTAGATTTTGACAACAAAGGAATGAGCACGAGTGAATTCGATCAACTCGCCGATCTAATCATACTAAAACTAAGCGCTGAGGGCTATCAGGTAGAACTGAAAACGGTGTATAAAGGCGCCTTTAATTGCTACATTCGCTTCCCGGCTGTGTTATTCAACTTAGGCCTGACAGGTCACTCGGAAGAAAAGATTCTTCTTCAGTTAGATACCGAACCACAAAACTACGCTTACGAGCCTAATTTAATCTTCCTGAACAAGTTTGACGTGTTTACGCAGATTTTTACGACGCCATTAGAAACCCTATTAGCTCAGAAATTTTATGCCGTTTTAAATCGTCCTAGAAATAAAGGGAGGGATTTTTACGATATTGTTTTTATTTTGTCCAAAATTAAGGAGCCTGACTTCTCCTATTTGGAGCAAAAACTGGGTATAAAGAGCCCTTCACAATTAAAGGAAGCAATTTTGAGTCATTGCTCTACCCTAAATATGAACGAAATGGCGAACGATGTAGCTCCTTTTTTATTTCAACCCAAAGAAGTCATTCAAGTGCAAAATTTCCCCTTCTACCTTCGAAGCATCCTATGAAACTATCTGTATCCATGATCACCTTCCAGGGTGCGGCTTATCTAAAGGCGCAGATGGATTCGATTTTAGGCCAAAGTCTTCCCGTCCACGAGATTATCGTCTGCGATGACGGTTCTACGGACGGAACCCGCGAAATTTTGGCGGATTACGCCACCGCACACCCCCAAATAAAACTGCAGTTTAACACCGAAAATCTAGGCACCGTCGCGAATATGCAGCAATGCCTTCGTCTAAACACAGGGGATATTATTTCCTTAGCGGATCAGGATGATGTCTGGCTGCCCAATAAGGTGGAGAAAACGCTTGCCTTTTTCGAACAAAACCCGACTGCTGAGGCAGTATTCAGCAACGCAGAAATTATTGACGAAGTAGGGGAAACGCAATTCGGGATGACTTTGTGGGACATCATCGGATTCCCTTTTGGCAAAGTTGAATTGACGGATTTCGAAACAAGGGTGGATAATGTGGTGACTGGAGCTGGATTAGCTTTTAAGCGGAATCCCGAATTGTTACAAAAGGACATCCCAGTTCTTCCAGGTCTATTACACGATGGATGGATCGGTCTTTATTTTGCCTCTAAGAATGCCTTAATGGCAAACCCCGAAACACTCTTTCAGTACCGCAGTCATGCAAACCAACAAGTGGGAGGTAAAGTAGCCGAGAGATCTCAACTGCTTGATTTTAATCTAGCCTTGTATGACGGCGTTCCCGTTATGAAGGATTTTAAAACCTGGAAGGAGGCAATGAAAAGGCTGTATACGAACTTGACTTTGCCTTACATGCAGACGGAGAAAATTCAAGAGCAAATTGATTTATATGCGGAATACGGGAAGACCTATTTCCAGCTGCGCGCGAGTCTATTCCTCTTTGTGAAGGCGATCCGCTAAGCGATTCCACTGCGCCCGGAAAATCGTATCCGGTAAGATAAATAGGTGCAATACTACGAACCAAGCCAGCGAAAACACCCCTATTACCAGCAAACGCAATAAAAGCGTGGGCACAAAGAGTTTAAACAAGAACACGATTCCTAGGTAGGGAATCAAGCCCAATAATTGCTGGAAAAATACCAGCGTATAATTCGAAAGCAAGATTTCCTTTCTCGTAAAGAAGACGAAAGCCGTGCAAACGGCTAATTCCGTCACCAAAATGGTAATAGCCGCCCCTATCTCTTGATGCGAAGGAACTAATAAAAAGGCCAAAACGATACTAATAAACATCCCGATCAAAGCAGAGATGAGGATGGATTTATCTTTGCCCACGGCACTAAGAATTTGGAAGCCAAAAATCCCCGACATACTGATAATCAAGATCAGCGGCGCGGTTATTTGTAAGGGAAGAATCGCACGATCAAAAGCTGTTCCTAGCAAAATATGAATTATCTCCGGCGCGCAAGTGATGATTCCCACGACCAAAGGCATCGCTAGACTCACGAGCACATAAAAACATTGCTTCACTAGCAACACAAAGGCATCTTTTTCCCCCTTGTGGTATAAACTCACTAAACCTGGGAACATCGCTACCGAAATAGCGCTTAACACCCCGATGAAAAGTCGATTTAATTTCAAGGCTGAGGAGTAATACCCCACGCTCTCATTGTTCGCTAAAAAGCCCAATAAAATCGTATCCAAGGAGAAATACACCGAGATAGTGAAGATGGTCAGGAACAACAAGGCCATCGGCTTCAGGTGTTTTTTCAGTTCTAAACTTTTCAATGAGAGGCTGGAGAAATCTAATAATTCCCACAAGCGTTTCGCATTAAAGGCTGCCAGAACGACTGCTAGGCCCACTTGCATTTGGAAGTAATGCTCGTAATCGTCTGTGCTTCGGATGAATAAAAACACGGCGGCGATGAAGCAGAGGCGGATGACTAAGGAGCGAATCGCGATGAATTTGAATTGATTCATTCCTGAGAAGAACCACTCTAATTGGAAGACTTGCAAGATGAAATAGGCCAAAGCCCATTGGAAAAGCGATTTCTCCGCGGCTAATTGTGGTAAAACGAAGATAAACACGACGAAAATTACGCTTAAAAGTAACGTTCCTAGAGCATTAATGATGAAAATTTCGGCTGCTGTTTTCGTTAACTGAACGCGGTCTGAGGCCACTTTAGCCACTTCACGTACGCCGTAAATGGGTATGCCTAGTGCCGCTAAAAGGACGAAGTATTTCGCGAAACTTTCCGCAAAATTTAATACCCCCACGTGTTCAGGGCCCAGGGTTCTAGCCAAATAAGGGAACGTAATCAGCGGGAATAAAACCTGCGAAATCGCGAGCAGCACATTATAAAAGACATTTTTCCGGGTCTCCATTAGCGGTAACTAGCGTCTACGATCAGTTTATACAAGTTGCGAAGCATGCGAGGAATGCGTTGGATTTTATAGGCCAAAGGTACCCCGTGCACATAACGTCTATCCAATACATGGAAATGGAATTCTGAATCAAAAAGCTCCGATTTCTCCGCGGCCATGGCACGGCAAACTCCTTGCACGTAGCGAATCTCCTCTAAGTTCGTCTTCCCATTGGAGAACACCCGGTTATCCGTTCTAATCGGACGCGCGTGCTTTAATTGCACCCCATGTACTACCGCTGTCTTCGTCTTTCCTATCAAGCGTTGAATCGTAGGAATCAAATAAACATCTAATCCCGTTCCGGAAATCGAATGCCTGAAATATGGCCCAGCTGCTTTAAAAACGGCCTCGCTGTAAAATGGAGACATGATTTCCACCCACCAAGTATCTTGAACCAAGTAACCCGGTTTATGTAAAAACTGGCGAAGGTTATAATAAGAATCGTGATTCAAGCTTGGCTGAAATACATGTAAATTTTCTAAAGCAGCTATGAAAAATAGTTTGTTCAGGTCTGATATGGAGATGATTTGGTCATCATCTAAAAACCCGATGTATGTTAAAGGAGTAGACTGCAAGGAGGCGTAGATGTTTTGCATCACGTCGCCCTTGCACTCTGATTTCTTCGAAATATAATGCTTAACAGGTATCGGAGCCTCCGCTACTCCACCGCTATAATCGTAGAGCAACCAATCGAAAGCCGGCTCCACATCGAAATGGATGTGGTCCATGGGGCTGGATTTCCCGTCCCAGGTAATTGCTACGATAGAAGCTGGTTGACTCATATTAACAAAAGTACGATTGTAACGTGTTTCGGCAATAGAAAATCAGTCGAATTAATTCAGCGGTCAAAAGATGTCCGCGACTCTCCTTCCTTATCAGTGAATCCGAGGTACGCCAGGTCGAAATGACTTCGGGCACTATAGCCCCCAAAGAAATCTCCGCCGGATCCACAAAGCGTTTGTACATATCCACCGGATAGGCCACCTGCGCCGTCTTTTTCAATAAATAAGCCGCCGCCTTTGCATTCAGTGAATAGCCATAAGCGCCATAAACGGATTTAATCAGAGGTTCTCCAACTCCGTTCTTTACTGTTGATCGTTTCAAACTCGCATAGCCATTCCAAGCTCCCCAGAAAAATAGGTCGTATTTCTCTGCCGTTTCAGACTTTAGGAGATCCGGCATACGAATTCGGCTATCGGATTCTAACACTAGAAAGTGCTCGTTCGTTTTCTCTTTAGCGATTTTAGCCCAGATCTTGCGATGACTTAAAATCACTCCTATTTCTGTAGGTAATAAGGCTTTCCCAGTTCTCGAGCGCGATTTCTCGACCATAGCCGCTAAAAAAGGCACATTTGTTCGAGAAGGAAACACAGGCTCTACCACCTCTAATGCAGGCAACACATCACGCAATGCCTCCACATGCGATTGACGCTCTGTTTCATGTTCCGCAAAAAGGACAAAGGCGCGCTTAAACATACCTAAACTGATTAAACGTGCTGTAAGAACCAACTGCTAAGGCGTCAGGTGTAAAGAAGTCTAGCTTTCCACCCTCTGGATATAAAATATAATGGGGCTTGCGACATAAATAGGCCAAGTGTAGAGGAAGAGAATCCGCGGCATAGATATAATCCGCAGATTGGATTAGGTCGATTAATTCTTCGAAATTAGTATAGTCTATTCCGAAGCGAACTACGCGTCCTTCGATCTGAGCTAAGATCGAATAAGGTATCTCTCTTTTCTTTAATCGAGCGTCCGGGAAGATTAAAATACTTCCTTTCCCCTCGACGAGGTCATGTGCAGGCAAACCATACGCCTCATAAACCGGCTTCCCTGTTTCGAAGAGGGATTGAAAAGAATGGCCAGTACAGAAATTCAATAGTCCTAACCGAGCACTTTGCTCCACGAAGTCAGAAAAACCAGGATTCGCACGCGTATATTTCTTGATTTTCGATAATTGACACAACGTGTCAATATCGAAGAAGTCCCGATTCGTAAAGAGGTTTAATTGCGAACCTGTGATGCCGAAATCTACAAACTCGATTGACCGAGGTGAAATGCATTCACGGGACAGCAACGCATCGTACAAAGGTTTCAAATGCAAGGACGCAACGATCTGGTCCGATGAAGGCAGGGCTTGCACCGCTATCGCAAAATCTCCGTAAGCGCGCAATAGAAACACCCGACGCATTATTTATCCGTATAAAGGTAGAGGCAAAGGAAAATGGCCGCGAAAATACCCGCGATAAAACCGACCAAACCTAGGAAAAGGTAGGACTTGCGGTCATCCATTAATGGATACTTAGGCACATCTAGTAATTGAATTACCGGCGTCTGAGAAACCAACGCAATACGGCTCATCTCTAGGTTCTTGGTCACTTCCGCATAGATGCTGAAAACAATCGATTTATCCCGAGAACTCACTTCCGCTGGAACGGACATGGATTTAAAGGCCACATTCGGATCAAGAATCTGGAAGGAGGCCGCATTATAGGATTTAGCATTCAGCACACGTAATAAAGAATCACCACGTGCCTGCAAGCGCTGCACATTCGCTAAAGCGCTGCTCGTTTTCACATTCACATAATAAGTCGTCGTCTCTTTCAATAAACGTTCCGCAAAGTTCTTCGAGAAGACTTGGTTCTGAGATACCGTGACGATTTTAAAGATGGAGCCCTTCTTGTTCAAGCGATCCACTGACACGTTCTTCTTCGCGATTTGATCGTACATCACGTAAAGAACAGAATCCTGATAAACGGAATGCGCAGAAGCCACACCAGCAAAAGAAACCGGAGCCGGCAATTTTTCCCCCATCCCAGAAAATTCTAAATATAAATCCGCCAACGTCTTTCCGGAGTTCCCCGAAATAGGCGTCAACAATACTTTTTCAATGATCACGCGGGACTTGATGATATCGAGAATATTATCCCCCGTAAAAAGACTCGAACCGCTACCTAAACTCCCTAGGTCTAAACCCACCTGTGAAGCAATCCCCGCCAGGCCTCCACCCGTCGCTGATTTTTCCTCTAAAATGAAGGTGGTAGAAGCCGCATAGGCTGGCTTTTGGAGAGCGCGGTAGATCAGTGGTAAAACCAACCCTACAAGCCCGCATAAAGCAATTAAAACGAACTGTGAGCGCAGATAGCTAAAGAATCGTTTAATCGATTCAATGACATCCCCTAGAACGATGGTCTTTTTATCTGCCATTATTTTACCGTGTTAATTAATGCGATGATTAAACCGCCTAAAGAAGCTAAACCCGTTCCCATCGCGATGTATTCTGGCGTTGAAATCGGTTTCTTGTCTTTCTTAGCTGGCACATAAACCTCAGCACCTGGCTCAAGGCTAGGGTAGAAGCGGAAGAATAGAAAACGTTTCGTCGTTTTGATTTCGCCGTTAGGGCGCACCATGTAGGCGTAGCGACGTGAAGCATTAGGCGCAAACCAGCCTGATTCTGAGATCAAACGTCTGAAACCTAAACCGCTGTGGTAAGCCACTTGGCGAGGCACATTCACTGCCCCAAAAGTCTGCACTGTCTGCGTTAACTTAGGAACTTTGATCACATCGCCCTCCTCTAAAATGATATCGTATAATGAACCCGGTAGAGACATCGCTTCTGCCAGGCGAATGCCCACTGGCTTTTGGTCCACTAATAATCCATTTACATTTGAAGCAATTTTCGCCGTATCTGTTGGCGCAAAAGAATTGTTAGAACTCCGCTTCGATTGATTCGAAATCGTATTAATCTTCGATGAGAACAAGGCCTCATCCGTCGCCGTCTGGTTCGCACGCGTCTTACGTAATAAGATCGCACCCGTCGCATAGCCTGTCTGTTTCAAGCCACCAGCACGCGCAATAATATCTGAAAGTCGCTCTTTGTTACCTGCTAACGTATAATTACCTGGATAAAGCACTTCTCCCTCTACAGAAACGCTAATTTGCGAACGGTAGGAAGGAGATTTACGCACCGAAACAATGTCAAAAGGCTGCAAAACAAAATTCAAATCTTGCGGCGAAGATGAACCTAAATCAATCGTTTGAATAATAGAATAAGCCGTCGTATCTGAAGTCGATTTAGATGAAAGACGACGAGAAACCTCGATGCGCGAACGAGACGCCCCCTCTTTAAAACCATCCGCTAACAGAATTAAATCCTGAACACGCATATTATCCGCAAAAGTAAAAGTCGCCGGACGATTCACCTCCCCATTAATGGTCACCGAATAGTTCTCCCGCAAGGCCGTCAGCGAATATATGTGAATCTTATCTTCCCGCTGCAAGCGAATTTCTGTTATCCCAGCCAGCACATCCTTCACATTAAAATGCAACAATGCAGGCGTTAAATCAGGATTCAAACGACTCAATAGCGCCCGATCCGTCGATGCATTTTCTTTCACACGCACCGCTAATAATAAGTCTTTCAAGTTCGAAAACTCGTTCAAGCCATATTCCCCTGGATAATAAACCGCGCCATCGATGGTCATACGATTGGTATAGGTATTGGCCAAAGCATCAACCACCAAGGTATCCCCCGAATGCAAATTAAACGCCGCAAGTCCCTCTGCTTTCACTGATTGAATTTCAAAACCAGTCGACCCCATGCGTTTCACACGAACACGCTCCTTAAAAGCTCCATCCGCAAAACCACCTGCATAGCGTAATATATCCGCCGCATTCTCCCCCTTCTTCAAGTCAAACAAAGCGTTCTTCTTCGCTGCACCCGATACAGCCACGCGAGACTCATAAGTCCCCACGCGAATCACGTCATCATCTTGCAGAATCCTATTCTTCGATAAATCCCCCTTTAACAGGAAGTCGTATAAATCTAAAGTCGTGATCGTTTTGCCATTACGTACTAATTCAATCTTGCGGAAAGAACCTAAATCCGATGGCCCACCAGAAGCATACAAGGCATTCATCAAGGTAGAAAGCGAGGACACAGAATAGTTACCCGGCTTCTTTACTTCACCTACCAAAGTCACGCGAATAGAGCGCAATTGCCCTAAAGAAACCATCACTTTCGTACTTCCGCCCGCAATCGTCGTATAGATTTTAGCGGCTGATTCCCGAATGCGAACTTGCGCCTCTTCGATCGTTAAGCCGCTTACTTTAATGGGTCCTAGGTTAGGGAAACGGATATAACCTTCCGTACTCACCTTTAATTTTTTCGTGCTCTCGCTTAGGCCGTAGATGTCTACAATTAGCTCGTCACCCACGCCTATCACGTAGTTACGCGGAGTGGAAATGGTCAAATTAGGCTCAAAGCTTAGGTTCTGGTTTTCGAAAATTTCCGCACCAAAAATAGGCAAACCCACACGAACGGAAGGTCCAGTAATTTCAATTTTCTTACGAGGAACAGTGATTTCGTCCTTCGTTTTGGTCTTGTAGGCATTCTGCGATACCCCTGTTAAAGGGTCTAATGAAGCAATGCGCCGATTTAAAATAATAATCTGGTCAGCTGGAACCCCTTTTTGCTTTAACACCTGATCTATTTCTTCTGGTGCCATACCTTGTAATTGGTATTTCACCATAATCTGCGCTAATTGCTGATCGCTGATGTTATTGATGTCTACGGGAATCTCCTGGGCAAACGCAGGAATAGCCAAAATCAATAATATAAGTAGGCGTAATGCTTTCATCTCTATTTTATTTAGGTCAAGTCCGAAGACAAAAAACCAGTCTACAAAATTACTATTTTATTTTATAAGATGATTGATAATTTATTTTAAGGTATTTTGAAAAGAGGAATGCTTTTTATTCGTCTACTAAATCGCCGCTTTAGTAGACATCTACATTTCTTATAATACAATTAAATGTAAATTAGTATCACTATGAAAATATTAACCTTCTTAGCCTACATCGACCCCGGTACAGGAAGCTTGCTATTTCAAGCCCTTCTCTCCGGTTTTTTAACCATCGTTGTATTTTACAAAAGAGTCATTTCATTCATCAAAAAGTTATTTTCGAAAAAGGAGAAATGAACAAAATAGGGCCGAATAACTTTTCTTTTAAAGACTATGCTGCACGTGTCGTTGAAAAAGGGGGACAGTACAGGCGCTATATATATCCAGACTATCAGCTTGAATATGACCATTTAATGAAATCAGGTCTATATTCAAAACTAGTTGATCAAAAGCTTCTCATTTCGCATCAAGAGAATGACCCATTAGATAAGCATTCGTACAAAATACTCATCCCGGAGCAGATCGATTTTATTAGTCTGCCATTTGAATGGTGTTATGCCCAGTGGCGGAAAGTGTTACTCGCCTATTTAGACATTAATCTACAAGCGATTGAGTATGGGATGATTTTAAAGGATGCCACACCCTATAATTTTTATTTAAAAGGGGGGAAAGCCATCCTGTTTGATACTAGTTCATTTAGCTTTTTTAAGGATCCTGATTATTGGAATTCCTACCGGCAATTCTGTGAAGAAATGCTAGGGCCTTTTGCAATGATGCATTATAAGGGAGTTCGCTGGGGAAGGTTGACGCTCGCGAGTCACCAGGGCTTGCCTTTGGATTTTATTAGTCAAAATTTGCCTGCCAAATCCTGGTTAAATCTGACCTGCCTCTTACACCTACATCTGCATGCAAAAGCATACTTAAAACAAAGCAAGGAAAATAATACTTCAAAAGGCCTCACTAAAGAGAAACTTACAGAAGTATTTAAAATGATCAAATCAACCATTGAAAAATGGGATGATTATTATCACTATCCGGCGCATTGGGATGCTTATTATGAAAAAGATATTGAAACACCAGAATATCTAGCAGATAAAGAAAATACCGTTAGAGAAATACTTGAAGAGTTAAAGCCCACGAGAGTTTTAGACTTAGGTGCTAATACGGGAAAGTTCTCTGAAATCGCTTGTGAATTTTCGGATAAAGTGATCGCGCTTGAATTTGATAAAGACTGCGTCGATTTCATAGAGAATAGAATTACAGAGACTCAAAACGAGAAGTTAGCCACCTTATTAGGGGATTTATCACAGACTAGCCCGGATTTTGGGCTATTAGGAAAGGAGCATTCTTCTATTTTTAAACGGGCAAAAGCAGATATGGTAATGGCACTAGCGCTAGTACATCATCTAGCTTTACCTAAGATGATTCCTTTTGAGCTAATTAGCGTTATGCTCTATGAATTTTCAAGTAAGTATGTGTTGGTCGAATTCATTGAAAAAACGGATCGAAAAGTAATTCAATTAATTAAGAATAATCCGCGCTATTATCCCACCAAGGAGGAATTCGAAAAATTGATTCAACAGAAGTTTCGTATCCTGAAACAAAAGACATTGGCTACTTCCGTTCGAACGCTTTACCTTCTTGAAAAATGATCGAAAAGTTAAAGTCAGCGATTAGCCATTCCATTTTACTGACATTAGTAGTCGCACCCTACCTGATAAATGCTACTCAAAATAGTGCCTTTATCCTTCCATTTTTATGGTTAATCCTAGGGGTGGTATTTATTGATTTTGTTTATCAAAAACTCTCCGGAACAATTCTAAGTCGATTCGGATTTGATCCATCTATTCTCCTTTTACCCACCCTAATAGTCGTTTTTTACTATGACCCATTCATCTATTTAATACATGCCATAAATTATCAAACGATTCAATTAGACAGCCTAAAAGCCCGGTATTTTATTCCCGTCATTTGGCTTTTATTACTTATTTTCTACTATCAAATTAGGCCAAAACTAAACGGTCGATTCATTATCCTAAATTCTTTTTTATTCATCTATAGTTGTTCCATTTTAATCACTCATTTTTTAGATAACCAAAGACAAGAAAAAAGCAAAAGTCATTTCATATCGATGATATCGGATAAATCGAAGCCTGTCATATTAGTCATTTTAGATGAATATGCATCGCCTGAAGAATTATATAAAAACAAGGCAGACTCTTCCCTTTTTAATTTCAATCACACGCTAATTGCCTCCGGCTGGCAGGTGCATTCTAATCAATACTCGTATAATCTCAAAACGGCTAACAGTCTGGCATCGCTCTTTAATTATAATTATCAATCAAAGGATTCCCAATTAGATGTGAACGAATCAGTCAAAAACCTAAAGGCATCGAAGTTGCTATTAGCCCTTCAAAAAAAGGGCGTTAACATATACAATTTTGGCATTTTTGATTTAGGTAATTCCAAAGCCTACACTAAGATCTACTTCTACGAAGAAGACGGTTTTAGGACTCATTTTTTCAGGCAATTATTCGCTAACTCCATGCTTCGCCTATTGCATGAAGCACAAAATGATCAAATTGCTCACAATCAGTTTTTAATCGAAAAAGGTGCAGAAAATATAAAAAGCTTAGCTAACCAGACATCCTTTATTTATGTGCATCTATTAATGCCGCACATGCCCTATGAGTACAAAGGGGCAAAAAACTATAGTGCCACCAGTAATATAAATACCGTTGATAATTACATTTCCTATTGGAAGTTCACAAATGCTTTAATTCAAAATAGCTTCCTAAATCCATTAGTGAAATCAGCTAAATTTAAAGTTATCATCACCGGGGACCACGGCTACCGATGGAATAAGGATCAAGTAAATCCTCATCAAACCATGACTGCCTATTATGGATTCCCTAAATGGCAAGTAGATCAAGTGAAGTCCGTTCAGGATCTAGGAAGTTTAATCTATGCGAGTTATTGAAACAAAAAAAACCCACCATCCGCGAGCTTCTTTCTAATTAAATTCATCCCCGAAGGGGATTCCAACTTTATTCTTTGTGCTTTATGCTCTATGCTTTTCCTCTCTACTCTATACTCTCTAATCTATTATCTCCTCTCTATACTCTCTTATCTCTACTCTTGAAAGAATTACCCTAGTAATTCCTTCAAATTCACCGTCTTAAAAAACACATAAATCAACGCCACAAACACCCCCACAAACATAAACCCAATCGTAATCAAACTACGCTTAGGGCCATCCTTCTGAACTGCCACCTGAGCCGGTTCAAGAACTTTAAATACCGGAGTCTCGCGGTGTAATTTTACTTTCGACTCTTCGTATTGTCCACTAATTGTTGTGTACAAGTTATAGGCCATATCTACCTCGTATTGTAATTTCTTCTCGCGGTCTTTCGCTACGTTCAAGAACAAGTTCATGTTTTGATCACGGTAAGCACTTAATGTAAACAAGGCTTGATCATAACGCGCGCGAGATTCCGTCAAGCGTTTCTCTAAGAAGGCAAGCTCCTGTCTAGCTTTTTGCGTTCGGTAATCAGTCACATACTTCGTTAGGTAATGTTGAATTAAGGAGGTAATATTAGCAGCCGCAACTGCATTCGTTAATTTAGTCGTTAACGAAATAACACCGGATTTTTTATCGATCTCTAAAACAACTGATGCTCTCAATTTTTTGATAGCCACTTGTTCTTTCTTGTTCAACTTGATTAAATCCGCAGATAGCGCTGAGGAAGGAACCTTGTCTAATTTTACATCCGAGACATCTTCATCATCAGACGGATCTCCGCCTAAATCAAGCGGAGCTGTATCTTGCTTTTCAGATAAAAAGTCCAAAACCGTTTGCCATTTCTTGTGCTTCGTACTATAGATTTTCGCCTTCAACACCTCTTGTAATAGTGGTGCACTTTGTACAATATTCGGATACAAATCAGGACGTATAGCCTCTGCCCCTGAAGAGCTCCCGCCTAAGTCTACACCTGCTAATCCAGCTAGTGATTTTAAGCCCCCCATACCACCCGCAGCGCCAGACTTAGAATCCAATTCCGGCAAAAGCTTCGCATTCGAGCTATATTCATTCGGTTGGGTCAGAGAATAAATAGCCCCTAAAGCGGCGAATAATACAGCGCAGGTTGCAATTAAGATGCGATAGGACTTAAGCGTACGAAATATCTCGCCAAAATTGATCGAAATTTCCCCGTTATCTTCTGATTGACTATTTTCTAATGTAGGCATGGAAATGATAGATTAAAGCTTACTGATTAGTGTAGTTAATGTCAAGGCAAGCGAAACAAGTGCGGACGTTAATCCCATCACTTCAGCCGTCGTTAAACCTTTCTTCATGTTCGTAGGGAATTCAGGAACGACAATTTCTGATCCAGGAACCACCTTCGGATTAATTCGGAAGAATAGGAAGCGTCTTCGTTTCGTAGAAATTCCATTAGGAGCCTTCACGTATACATTTTTCTTGTCAGCATAGTCGGTAAACCCACCTGCTCCGTCTAAATAGTCCTGTAGTGAATACCCTTCTACGTAAGCAATGGCAATCGGGTTCTGAACTCCTCCTGATAACTTGACAGTTTCTAATATACGTGGAATGACTAAACGATCATTCTCCATCAAGATTAGGTTGTTTTTTGAATTTGGATTTCTTAAGATTTCGGAAAGTTTTACCCCCACAACTGTCGAATCGCGATACAAAATAGCTCCATCTAAATATCCCTCAGGCTTCAATCCACCAGCCTCAAAAATCAAGTCAGAAATTTTCTGATCATCTTTCGGAATGGCATAGCGACCAGGGAAATTGACCAAGCCTTCAATCGTTACACTTCTTTGTACTTCATAATTAGGCGATCGACGGATCGAAATAATATCAAATGGTTTTATTTCGAATTGACTTGCTTCGTTGCTAATATTTAAGCTGCCATCAATATCAAAGGTCTTCACTTGAATTTTCTCCTTGGTCGCATCATCATTTCCGTGCGTAATCACACGGCGGGATAATTCAATTTTTGCAAAACTCGCTGCTTCCTTGAACCCCTTAGCTAATAGGATTAAATCTGCCACTTTCATTCCAGCTCGGAATTCAAAAATCCCTGGCTTATTCACCTCACCATAAATACTCACGCGCTGATTCTCACGTAATGAATCTAAGGAATAGACCGTCAAGGAATCTTCTCGGTGCAAAGCAATATCAGCAAGCTCACCTCTCAACACTTTTCCTAAATCAAATGAGATCATTTCTGGATCGTAATTTTCTTTTCTGCGCGAGATCGTAGCACGATTCAAGAAGGCATTTTCACGCGGCCCTTCCGCACGCTTGATCAAATCCTTCACCGTTGTTAACCCACTTTCGATCGCGAAAACGCCTGGTCTAAATACCGCTCCAGTTACCGTCACTCGGTTTTCATAACGTTCGATGATTTTACCCACTGAAATCGAATCTCCATTTTGTGGCTGGAAAGTAGCCACCTCATCCTGCGTGATGTTCAATAATTTTAATTCGCGCGACGTATTTCTACGCACATTTAAGGAATAGGTGTAGGCCTTGTCTGTGAAGCCCCCTGCGTAGCGAAGTATGTCTTTAAGCGTTTCTCCTTTCACCGCCTCGAAAACCATCGGACGTCTAACTTCACCCGCTAATTCAACATGGGAGTCAAAATCACCCACACGAATGATATCTTGGTCTTTTAATTGAATATTGTCTTTTTGATCTGCCTTTAACAAGAAATCATATAGGTCTAATGTACGAACCACTTTATTATTTCTAATCACGCGAATACTACGATAAGATCCATTTTCGTTGGGGCCACCTGCTAAATACAATGCGTTGAATACGGTGGCCAAAGAAGAAATGGTATATGAACCCGGGTTCTCCACTTCCCCTACCAGGGTCACTTTAATACTACGAACATTTCCCAATGTAATAATGGCAGAAGAGCCACTACCTGGCCGATTCAAACCTTGGTACAATTGTCTTAAACGACTAACTATACGGGCAGATGCTGCCTCTACCGTTAATCCATTGACATATATAGGGCTTAAGTTCAGAATCTTCACTGTTCCCTCTGGACTAACTGTGACAGTATAATTGTCCATCACTTCCCCAAAAATATCGATATTCAATTCATCATCTGGCCCTAAGGTATAGTTAACTGGAGTGGCGATGCGCAAATCAGGTTCGAAATTTAATTTCTTGTTATTAAAAAGATTTGCACCATAAATGACCTTCTTAGGAAGTTTAGTGGAATCACCCATTTCCTCTTCTTCCATCGCAACATCTTCCGAATCTTCTTCATCTGCATTTTTAACCCCTTTTTTCGAACTTAAATTCCGAGGAACTGTTCTTTTAGAAGATGTTTTCCCTTTTGCAGTAGCCGTCTTTTCTTTGGACTTATTATCCCCTAATTGCGTCAAACGGCTACGCATTTTGGCAATATCTGCCGACGTATAACCTTGAGCCTTCGCTGCTTTTTCTAATTGAGCTTCTGTCATGCCACTGGATTGGGCACGCTCGAAGAAGGTAGCAATTTCTTCATCACTCAAATCTTCCACTTTACGTTTTGCTTGCGAGAAAGCTGCGTGAACAAGAACAATGAAGGAAAGGGTCAAAAAAATTCGACTGAATAATTTCATACTAAAATATTATGGTACGTATATAGTTAAGCAAATTTAACTAAAATATGGGAGAAGCGATGCTTTGGCGGTTAGCGATTACCTGATTTTTATTTAATGGTCATATACGGATCTAATTTTAAGGATGGTACTTACACTTGTGCAAAAACCTTCACATGCTTTCCCTCTTCTTTTCTCCATTTCTTTTCAGTCGAAATCTTTTCTACTAATTTATCTTTGAAATACACCTTGAGCCAGGTATTACTTTGAAAATCACAAACCTGCTTATAGACTTCTTCAGAGTGAATGATTAGACGAAGAATAAATTCTTCCTTAGGATCTCTGTGGTTATTTATCACTTGACTTAAACTAGTCGGATTAACATCGATATCCTTAGCAAAGAGCTTTCTTTTCGGATATATAGAATCGACATAAAATTCCAAAAATGCGGGAAATTGACTTCTATTATCGTTTAGTTCAGAAGATAAAAATTCATCCATTTTTAATTTTAATTGAAGGAGCTTTGCCCGCCTTATATTATTTGAGGACAAATTACTTTTTCTAAACGCACGTGCTTTTGCTAAAGACTTTAATTCATTCTCACCACCCAGCATGGAACTCTCCCTCGAGTCTAACAAACTATCCGGATCTAAAATTAAATTTTCATTAATCATGGTCGTATGTATTTATCACGTCTATTATTTCTGGTACCTCTAGGCTTAGCAATGAACCCACTTGTTTCATATTATACTTTTCTTTGTAATGCTCAGCCACTATTGTTTTAGGCCAAATTACTAAACAAGCATCCTCCGCAAAATTATACACTGCTAATTGAGCCGCATAAGTGATAAGATGTCCAGCTATCCGATCAAATTTTTTATTTCTTCCTCTATTAACTTCTGAGACAGCTAATAATCTAATTTTAACAAAACTCTCTTTTGAGAATACTTCCAAAGACATTAATCCCAGTATTTCTTTAGTCGTCTTTAACTGCAATTTTACAACACGCTGATTTATCTCTTTCTCCCATTCAAAGTAAAAGTTGTCTCTTTTCAAATCCGCCAATTCAGCGAAAACGATTTCAGCCAAAAATTCTTCTCCTGTCAAGACCTCTATAACCCTCATGTGTTAGTAAATATAGGAAAAAGTTTACAAAATACGTAAACAAAAATCAATTCATAATTTTATCAAAAAGTATTGAATTTGTTGAATGCACTATTTCAACTTATTATCTACTATTACCTAACAAGAAACTGATAATATTGCACAAAAAAGGGGCAAACGCCCCATTATAAATTCAAGATAAAATGCTGAGTTGTGTGGACCACACTAATATTACAACTTAATTATACTGATTATCAATTAGTTAATGAATATTGCACACTGAATTGCGCACCATAATATAGAAGCATTCCTTACTAAAATATAAAAATTGGCTTTTGGACGCCTTACTGAAATACAATTTAAACTTTAAAACACAAATATTGAGTATAAATAATTTTTTCATTTTAGAATTAAAGTAATTAACTTCTAATCGCTTTAATAATTTGACAAATGAAAATATTTTTTACTGATTTTTTTAATGTTTCAAGTGAAAAACTAGATAAACATGGAGCTTTCAATATTTCTTTAATAAATGACTTACCATTATTTATTGATCCATTTTTACTTTTTGGGAGTAAGAAAAAAGATTATACCGAGTTACATAATAAAATTATAAAATACATTACATTTTTGAAGTTAAAATCTGAAAACGGAATTTCACAAATTTCTCAAGTCAAGTCATGGTATACATTTTCTGAAGTCAAACAAAACTGGTTTGGATACAGTAAAGTAGGGAATAGTGGCAGTGGATTGGGATATAAATTTGGAAAATCTATGTCCGAATCAATGGGATTAGTTTTTGATGATTTAGGCAATGAAAAAATTACTCAAAGTTCTCATATTGAAAAAGCTTGTTTATTTGAAATTGGAATAGGAAGAGATAATATAAGTGATTTTACTACAAACTTAATTAAAGAATTCTTACTGAATTATACTCAGGCTTTTGCTTTAGAAAATATTGAGGAATCTTCTTTAAAAGTAATACATGTTGATAAAGTTTATTTTGATTATGAACTTGAGCGATGGATGCCAAAAGAATTTAAATTGCCTTATATATTTGGCGACTTTGTATTATTAACTCCTAAAGACATTTTAACCAAAGATGAAAACTGGATAAATGGCAATGATTTAAAAGGAGATTTTTCAAGGATATGTAATTCAATTCAAAATGATCAATTAAGAAATGAAATAAGTAACTACTTTCAGAAAAAATTACCTAAATAGATATTCCGACGAAAGTACCCCACGATTCCGCTCGAAAGTACACCATTTATTCCGAAGCAAAGTACCCCACTTTTTCAGCCTTTGTTTTCCACTAAGCTAACGTGGGTTTTTCAAAATTAGTGATTTTTTTTCTTTCTCAAAGACTTTCCAGTTAGCGCAATTCTGTGTGCAGAAGCTGCCAATCTGTCCATAATTGCATCCGCCAGTGTGGGTTCATCAATAAAGTTATACCAGCTGTCTACGGGTAGCTGAGAAGTAATGATAGTGGCGCCTACCCCATATCGATCTTCTAGGATGTCTAGAAGCGCTATTCTGGCATCATTGCTTAGTGCTTTTAATCCAAAATCATCTAGGATCAGTAGCTTGTTTGCCGCTATTGTTTTGATCCATTTTAAATACGACCCGTCCAGCCTAGCTTGAGCGAGGGCTTCTAAGAATTTATTCATGCTGAAGTATTGAGTTCGGTAACCTAACAGACAAGAACTACGGCCCAAGGCACAGGCAAGAAAAGATTTACCACATCCCGTGGCTCCAGTAATAAGTACGTTCTCGGCTTTTTCGATAAACATACCATCTGATAGGCGAAGTATTTGTTCTCTGGTGATACCTCTTTCTGCATTGCAGATAATATCTTCTGGTAAGGCATTGTAGCGCAGTTTGCTGGCTTTAAGGTACTTCTGGGTCCTAGCGTGCTGGCGATACTCTACTTCTGCTTGCGTAATGCTTCCCACTAGGGTATGCACATCCTGCAAGTCATGAATGGGCAGCGATAAAGTGGCTTCATAGCGTTTGGCCATACCCGTTAACTTAAGGGTGTTAAGTTGATCAACGGTGTTTTGTGTATTCATTTTGAAAGGGGATTAGGTGTTATTTTAAGTGCGTACGGGATAAGTTTAATTATAAGCTTCGGGGCCTCTAAGATTAGTATGTATAGGAATGCGATAAGTGGGATTTTCCTCTTCTTGCTGCCTATCCATATTATTCTCTAGGATATTCTTGATGGCTCCATAGCTGAACTTTTGGCCTTGTAAACCTCTTTTGCAAGCCGCCTCCATACGCAAGCAACCATAGCCATCTATCAATCTTAGCAGACCTAAACAAGCCGTATAGGATTGGTCGATTACTAGTTTGCTATCCATCACTTTTTTGAAGTACTCTAAGGTATGCGGACCGTTTTGTTCTGCCTTTTTTAGGTAATATTCAGGGCTCCAACCCCGTTGTCGATTAATGGCCTGATGTCGCTCAGGCATATGCTCTTTGATGGTAGTATAACCGTGGCTGGTGTAGTTTCTGTTATGGACAGCTATTCGTTGCCCGTCATGGTATATTTCGACTTGGCTAGTACAGTATACGATTCGTACCTCCTTTCCTATGTAGCGGTAAGGAACCGAATAAAAGTGCCAGTCTTCGCCGATTAGCACATGGTAATGTTTTTGGACTTTGGCTTTAGTATAATGTTTTATGCTGTAAACCGATGCGGGCAAAGGCTGCAGCCATTCTTTTTCTTGGGTATCAAACAACTCTTGTCGGCTAAAGGTCTTTTTCTGAAAATTGATCTGGTGGTGAGTATCGAGTTTGGCTTTGATAGCTTTATTAAGTTCAGCAAGGCTATGGAAGGTTTCTTGGCGCAGCGTGGCATATATGCGCCTGTAAAAGATTTTAACCTGGTTCTCTACCGTAGGTTTATCCTTAGGCTTATAGGGACGAGCAGCCAATAACGCAATGTTATTATGGTTAGCCCACGACTCTAGCATCGCTGGAAATGTAGGTTCGTATTTACAGCTTTTGGATACCCACTGACGCATGTTATCTGATTTAACACTCTTGGGAACACCCGAAAAGTAATCCAGCGTATTATTTAACGCTTTCAGCACTTGTTCTAGCTTCGCATTAGCTAAAGCCTCTACATATCCATAGCCGCTGAAAGGGAGAACGGCAACATACACAGGACAAGCAATTAACTCTCCAGTAGAAGCATCTACATAATGTAGCATATCACCTGCAAAGTCAACTTCTAATAGCTTCGCCGGTTGATGCACAAAATGCATGACCGCATCATTTAACCGAATATGCAGTTGTAACAGCTCACAAAATCGAGAGTATTGGAACCCTTGTGGATATTCACGGATATATTCCTGCCAAAGCAGTAGCCGAGTAACTCCTGTTTTACTTAGTTCTTGATGGAAATAATCACTCAGGCTATTGAAATGAACTTTTCTGGGGTCTTCTTGCTCAACTAGAAGAGGCTTAGTTAAGCCCATAAATTGCTCTAATTGCTGATCGGATTGTTTTAACAGCTCGGTAAAGTCAACTCCCGTTTCGAGCAGCTTCTTGCGGTAATGAGCAATGGTCTTGCGAGTAGTTTTAACTTCCTTTTCGATGGTTCGCAGTGAAACGCCTCGGTCGAGAAATAACAGGATCTGTCTAATCTTATGCATACTAAGTAGTTTATTTGCCATAAAAAGTAAGTTTGATTATAGATCAAACTTAAAAGAAATGACGGTTAAACGTTGCTTAGTGGGGTACTTTGGCTCGGAATAAATGGAGTAGTATATGTCGGAATGTCAGGTTGCTAAAAGCTGCAACTAACTTACAAAGTGGGGTACTTTGCTCCGGAATAACTGGTGTCCTTTACTGCGGAATCGTGGGGTAGTTTGAAGCGGAATGAGTGGGGTACTTTGCTTCGGAATCGTGGGGTACTTTGTAGCGGAATATCCAGCAATATCTTAAAGTCTTCATAAATTCGATTTAAGGCTACTTTGTAGTCTGAGTAAGTAAAATCATTATAATTGTGAATTCCATCGTTTAAATACTTGTGTATGGAGCCAGAAAACTCTATAAATCCGGAATCTGCAATCGTGATTTTAATGTTCTTGTAAAATGCGACTCTTTTAGGTTTAAATTCACCCGTATCACGATTTACAAGACTTCGGAAATCTAAATTCGTATTATTGAGAAAGAATTCTGGGTTTAACTTGATAATCTGACATTTAATAAAATCAATGGGGATATATTCGTATCTTTGAATGCCTTTAACAATCAAAGACTTAGGATTATTAGTTGCTTCTAATAATCCTAAATTCTTTTCTATTTCCACTGTTATTTAACTGTTATGGCAAGTATTTCCCAGTCTTTACTAGACTCAATTATTAATTGAATCCTTTGTCCGTTTATTTTGAAATCGCCATTGAAATAATCGATTCTTTGTGTTTTCAATAGCCCAGTTGATAAACATCCTTTTCTGAATTTCAAAGTTGGATGCTCTACTCTTAACCACCTATCAAAGTGTTTTCCATTGGGTTTTCCATTATGAAATCCTCTATCATCCTCGATTTTTATTATTTGAGAAAGACATTTGGGGATAAACTGATTATCTGTTTCATAATATGAAATAGTTTTAAGTTGCTTAATCCTAGAATAAAC
>JBJTMW010000230.1:0-7374 GCA_046070715.1 Aquirufa sp.
AAAACCTACGCGGCCTTGCAAGAGATTTTAGCGGGCAAGGTGAAGAAAGGGAGTATTCCTCCGCTTTGGGATGGAAAAGCAGCCGAAAGAATCGCTGCTCAACTAGCTGAAATTTTTGCTTAATGTCCACTAAGAAGCTACATATCGTCCTCCTCTCCTACCACGACAGCAATGGCGGGGCTGGGATTGCGGCGGGTAGATTAAAGGTGGCTTTGGAAAAAGAGGGGCATCGAGTGGACTACTTGGTCAGAGAAAAGGCGAGTACATCGAACTCCGTAAAATTCGGGAATGGCCTTATTTCTTGGTTAAAATTCATTGCAGAGCGCTTGTTTTTTCTGCGTTTCGAGAAAGACAAATCGATTCGATTCCTATTCAATCCGGGAGTTTTTGGGAGTGATATTTCGAAACATCCGCTGATTCAGCAAGCAGATATCGTGCATTTGCATTGGGTGAATTTTGGCTTTTTATCCGTGGGCGATATTGCTCAACTGACTAGGCTAAACAAACCTGTTTTCTGGACCTTGCACGATATGTGGGCCTTTACAGGTGGTTGTCATCACAGCGGTGCATGCGAACATTTTCAGCAGAGCTGTGGGGATTGCAAATTCTTAAAAAACCCGAATCCGAATGATCTTTCGCACCGAATGTGGGAGGCAAAAAAAACCGGATTTGCTTCGAAAAACCTGCACATCATCACCTGCAGCGATTGGTTAGGAAATCGAGCGAAACAAAGTAGCATTTTAGGAGGTCACTCCGTTAAAACCATCCCGAATGCTATTGATACGGAATTCTTTTCGCCTTCAGCGAATAGCTTAGGATTAGATCCCAGCAAAAAATATGTGTTATTTGTCGCCATGCGCGTGAATGCACCGGCGAAAGGATTTCATTTGTTGAAAGAAGCCCTCCAATTTTTGGATGCCAGCACCACCGAACTGCTCATCGTGGGTGGCGAAGTGACTGAAGAATTGCCTTTGAAAGCGCATAATTTCGGGCAGGTTTCCGACCCAGCCAAAATGCGCGATATCTATGCGGCGGCAGATGTGTTTGTGACACCTTCTTTGGAAGAAAATCTACCTAATACGATCATGGAAGCGATGGCCTGCGGAACGGCCTGCGTCGGATTCGAAGTGGGAGGGATTCCGGAGATGATCGAACATGAAAAAACGGGGTACGTGGCGAAGGCATTTGACCAGGCAGATTTGGCAAAAGGCATAAAAGGTTGCCTCGAGTCCACAACAGCTGGAGCAAAATCCAGAGAACGCGCCCTACAATTATACGACCAAAGCATCGTCGCCCAGCAACACCTCGACTATTATGCCCAAGCTTAGTATCATCACCATCACTTACCAGGCAGAGGCCTATATTGAACGAACCTTGCAAAGTGTTTTCGAACAAGGTTGCTCGGACGAAATCGATTATATCGTCGTGGATGGGGCATCTAAGGACCGAACCTTAGAAATCATCGAAGCAAATAAAGCGCAGATTAATCAGGTCATTTCTGAAAAAGACAAAGGTATCTACGATGCGATGAACAAGGGAATACAACTCGCAAAAGGCGATTATATCCTATTTTTAAACGCAGGAGATACGTTTGCTTCTTCAACTACCTTGAAAAGCATCCTGCTTGAACTAGCTGGGAATCCCGATGTGCTGTATGGAGAAGCGGTTTTCGTGAATAATGAAGGACAATCTTTGGGTCTTCGCAGCGAGGTGACTCCACATCGATTGCCTGCACAATTAAGCTGGAGAGATTTCAAGAATGGCATGCTCGTTTGCCATCAGGCTTTCATTGCCAAACGCAGCATTGCTCCCTTATTTAATCTGGACTATCGCCTGAGTTCCGACATCGATTGGGAAATTCAAGTATTGAAAAAAAGCAATTCCGTTGTTCGATCTGCAGCACCCATATGCACCTATTTGATGGGAGGCGCGTCTGTCCAAAACCTGAAGAGATCCTGGGAGGAAAGATACCAAGTATTAAAATCGCATTTCGGATTTTTACCTAATTTAATCAACCACTTGGTAATCATTACCAGAGGATTGATTTTTGCCCTAAAAAAACAGGGGAAGTATTGGTAAATCTGCTATATTTGTTCCTATGAGATTTCGCTTAGTCCTTCTTTTTATCGCGATTACGTTTGTCAGTTTTGGCCAAAAATTCCGCTTTAACTCAAGCATCGGAGCTTCGCATTTTTCCTGGCATGAGAATCAAGTCACCTTGGACTTAGCCGCCGAGATTTCTTTCCAAAACCCTGAAAAAAACCACCGTACTTTCATCATCATGAAAACCTTAGGGAACATCATGAATAGCCCGATCGATCGAAGTAAATACCAATTCATCGAGCCACCAATGAATAACGGAAACCAGCCCTTATCCGCAACAGAACCGTTGAATTCGACCTACCGCGGTGGAGAAGCGGAAATCGGCTTGCAGTGGAATACCTCTCCTAAACTACATCAGGCGAGATGGATGCCTAGTTTAAGCATTTACAGCAAATCCATAGGCAGAAAAATCAGTTCTACGAAAGCGGAGTATATTGAAGAAGAAAAATATTCACTGCATGGCATCAGTGCAGGCATTGGTTATTACATGCCCGGCAAAACGAATGTATTTATTCAAGCCAAAGTCTTTGACCCTTTATACCGCGAAGTAACGTTGTATGGACGCTATATCGGAGTTCCTTTTCAATCGTTGATCTCTGAAAACAACTTGAATTATAAGGTAAAAATTGATTTTAATCGCGGAAAATTCGGATTCGGATTTAACATCGAAGTTCTAAATTTAGGAGAAGTAGATAACCCGAATTCTAAATCCATTCCTGCTTCACAAGCTATTATTCCATCCACGTTATTTACCTATTTCTTCTAACATGAAGAAATTCCTGTTACTTCTACTTTATTTTCCAATTTTTGCAAAAACAGATTCAACGAACGTTTTAGACGAAGTCAAAGTCTATGTTTTTGAAAAAAAGCGAAGTGCCTTAAATACGCCGGATGCCTTTGTTCGAAGTGCCGATTTACAACGATTTAGTTCCACGCAGGTTGTTTCAACACTGAATTCAATGGCGGGTGTACGGATGGAAGAGCGTTCCCCAGGCAGTTACCGGATTGCGATTCGGGGAAGTTCTTTACGAGCGCCGTTTGGGGTACGAAATACCAAAGTCTATTGGAATCAGATTCCCTTTACAGATGCCGGCAACAATACCTACATTTCGCTTTTAGAACCGTCCCTTTTCTCGAATTTAACTGTTACAAAAGGCCCATCTGCCGGAATTTACGGGGCAGGTACGGGAGGAGCTTTGCTTTTCGAAAGTGGAGCAAAGGGAAAAGCGTTGAGCGCTGAGACGGTTTATCATTCGTTAGGTGGCTTTAAAACAGCCATCGACTTATCTTCTGAAAACCATCGGCTTTACGCCTCTTTTAACCAACAAGAGGGGTATCGCGCACAATCCGCGATGAAGAAACAATGGATTTCGTACGAATTCCACCACAACTTTGCGAAAGCATTGACACTTGATTTGAACACCTATTATGTAGATTTAATGTACCAAACCCCGGGTGGATTGACCAAAGCTCAATTCCTAGCAAATCCCGAACAAGCTAGACCTGCGGCGGGTGCATTCAAGAGTGCACAGCAACAAGGGGCGACTTTTAAAATAACGAGTTATGGTCTCAGTGCGCGGGTTTCGCAGGTGCTGAATAACGTTTGGGCTTGGGATTTGAGTCAGGCAATACAAGTGAATGATGTCGAGAACCCCACCATTCGGAATTATGAAATTCGCCATGAACCGAATTATTCCACCCGAGGAGTCATTCACCGGAAAGGGATGATTAACAGCGATCTTGGTTTTGAATACCAAGCGGGGCAGATGAATAGTTCGACTTTTGGGAATCGAAACGGCGTAAGAGACACCTTGCAACTGACCCAAAATACCCATGTCCAGCAAGGGAGTCTTTTCTTACAAAACGAATACGCGGGCTTAGCGAATTGGATTTTTACTTTCTCCGGTAGTTTGAGCAGTTATTGGACGGAATACATCGGAAACGAAGCAATCTTTTCGCCTCGCCTAGCCATCTTGCGAAAATTAGGGGCACATCAGAGTATCGTTGCCAAAGTCGCCCACGGCTATTCTCCGCCCAGCATTTCGGAAATGCGCCCATCGACAGGCGTCATAAATACGTCTTTAAAAGCTGAGAAAGGTTGGAACCACGAAATTACCTACCGGGGAAAATACGCGAAATTCAATTGGGATTTGAGCGTATATCAATTTAATCTGAACGAAACCATCGTAGTGCGCAGAGCGGCGGACGGATCGGACTATTTCACAAACGCGGGTTCTACGACCCAGCAAGGCTTGGAATTAAGTAGTACCTGGATGATCCATCCGACCTTATCTATAGAACAATCGCATACCTGGCAAAATTTTCGTTTTGTGAATGGAAATTTCTTAACGGGAACCACCCCCTACCAGCAGGCGACGACCTTGGTTTGGCGACATCCTTCAGGTTTAAGTCTGGCACAAAATTTCCAATTTGTGGATTATCAATTCTTAAATGACGGGAATACGGAGCAGATGGGATCGTACCGACTTTGGAATACAAAAATCAGCTATGCCAAAAAACGGTGGACGCTGTGGGCTGCCGTGGATAATCTAGGGGATGAGCGCTATTCTTCGGGACCGGATTTAAATGCGACTGGAGGCCGTTTTTATAACCCATCTCCCGGCCGAAACTTTCACATCGGATTGCTACTTAACCTAGCCTACTCGCGTTAAGGCGCTCCATCAATTCCCCAATGTGGGAATCGCTAACCGCTATTTCGTAATTACCCAACTTAATGCGTTGCTGTTTGATCGATTCGATCTTTTGTAAATTCACAATAAACGATTTGTGTACGCGCATGAAGCCGTGTGGCATAACTTTGGCCTCCACACTTTTCATCGTCTGTTTCGTCAAAATAGGGTACTTCTCCCCCTCCACATAAATCTTCACATAATCCTTTAGACCTTCCACATGGGACACCGTTGGAATCGAAATGCGCACGAGAGAATACTCTACATTTACGAAAAAGAAATCCTCTAGGGGCTCCTTTTCAATCACATTTTTTCCGACAAAAATATGGTACGCCTTATTTGCGCTCAGAACAAAACGATCTAGGCTCACCGGTTTCATTAAGTAATCCACCGCATCCAGATTATAGCTTTCCACGGCATAATTCGCATAGGCGGTCACAAAAATCACGAGGGGTTTGATGGCCAAAGAAGACAAAAACGACGTCCCTAGCAAACCGGGCATTTGAATATCCAAAAATACTAAATCGACCTGCTCCTTCTGCAACAACTCCATCGCTTCGAAGGCATTTGAACAAGAGCCAACCAGCTGTAAAAATGGAATTTGCTTCACATTCTCTTCCAATAATTTGCGGCCCATCACTTCGTCGTCCACCACGATGCAATTCATTTTTACCATCTTATTTTAATGTTAGTTGTAGGTCCACAGAGAAAATCACATCATCTTCTAGAATTGTCAGCGCGTGTTTTTTCGGGTATAATAACTCCAAACGGCGGCGCACATTCTTCAATCCAATGCCAGAACTCGGGTCTTTAAAAATCTGTTCCTCTTTTCCTTTTTTATTCTTCACCAGAAAATGCAAACCATGTTCAGTCGTTTCTAGTATTACCTGAATAAAAGGCTTGTCCACTAAACCCACCCCATGTTTCACGGCATTTTCAACAAAAGGAATCAACAACATCGGCTCGATCATGTGCCCATCTGCCTTTCCTTTGACCTGAAAATCAAAGTCGACATTGCCATCAAAGCGCATTTTTTGCAGATCAATGTAGTTTTCCAAATAGGCTAATTCATTCGTCAAGGGAACCATGGTTTGGTCTGAATCATAGAGCATATAGCGCATCAAAGAGGACAAACGCATGGTTACATCTTCGGCTTGCTCTGAAGCTTTGGTCCGAATCAAATAGACTATACTGTTCAGGATATTAAAGATAAAATGGGGACTAATCTGCGAACGCAAAAAGGACAATTCCGCCTTCATCTGCTCGCTCGCTTGCTCTTCCTTCAGAGATTCTTGTTCAATAAAGGCTAACAATAAACCATACGTAGAGGCAATCGCAGACACCATGATCAGCGGAAAAGCACCCAGCATCTCCGGCGCCGTTCCATGTTCGTGCTCAAATTCCAAAAAGGTATGGTGAAATACTATCTGCAACAAAAAGAACGCTAGGTTCGTCAAAATCAAGCTTCCAAAAAAGACCCAAACTCCCTTTTTCTTAAACACAAATGGTATCAAAATCATGGTAATCACATAAAAAAGCGGCATGACCGTGATTAACTCCACCCAGATATGCTCTGAAAACTCCGGATTATCGTGCGGATGTGGATGCGCGTTCTCGTGGGTTTGGTGCACCGGGCTTAACAAGGGCAAACCCACCCACATCCCCCAAAGGATCAGGTTAAACAATACCTGAAAGGTACGCTTCGTCTTTTTATAATTCCCTGCTTGCCACATAGCCCATTTGATTTTTACAAATCTAGCCAAATATACGGAATCCCCCATCCCCCTTCATCGATAGAATACGACCATTAATCTTCAAAATGTTCCCTTCCATCTAACTCTATTTTTTATTGAGATTTATGCTGTACTTTCGTAAAAAAATAAAAGGACATGAAATATACCATCCGCCTACTCGTATTGTTGTTCATCGGCTTTCAATCAGTAAGTCAAGCCTTTGGCCAAGAAACCTTAATCAAAATCAGAAAGGACACCTCTTCCTCTATGAAGACATTGTTTAAACCGCATAAACTGAAATCATTCGGTTTATCTCTACAATCTCAGGTACTTTTTGGCAAAGGGGGTCCTGAGCACGGGATGGGTCTACAAGTACATTTAAACAACAAATTATCGCTGGGAATCGCCTCCTTTAATTCAAATCCCCGCAATGACGATCCGAATCGCTATGCCGATGAACCGCGTAGACGATTTAACGCTTTGACGATGGAAATCACTCCCATGGCAAATAAAGTATTTCATTTAAGTTTCCCTTTAGCCATTGGACGCATTCAGGAAGAAGCTCCAATGATTAATTACCCCGCCTATCCGGGTACCGTTTATCAGCCTAATCCCTACAGACAAGCTGACGATCGGTTTATGAATGGCCCTCGTGCCCTCGGTATCCAACCAGGAATCAACCTTGAAGTGAATCTATTCAAATATGTAAAAGTATTTGGTGGCGCAAATTACCGCTTCGCTTTTGGGGAAGAGAAAACACACGGAATGGCGAGAGCAGCAGGGACGCTAGGGGTGAAGGTGGGGGTTTTTGATTATCGCCGCGTTAAAAGATAGTAGATTAGAGAGTA
>JBJTMW010000231.1:0-4147 GCA_046070715.1 Aquirufa sp.
ACTTAGCAGTTTGTATCCACGGAAACAAAGTAAACCACGGAGAGCACTACTTATACACAGAAGAGTTCTTAGAGGCTTTAGATACGAATTTGAAGGCAGCTTTAGCGTAGTTTTCGCTTCGCGAAAACTGACGCTAGTCGCGACTACGTCGCTTAGTCGACTTCGTCTTAGTCGTTGCTTCGCAACTTAGTCAATGAGTCCGGAGGGGAAGAAATTCCTTTCCGGACTTTTTTTTGCCCTGACATTTATGACTATGCCCGCAGGGCGACTAAATCGCTTAGCGATGACTAAATGACGCAGTCGTGACTAAATCGCAAAGCGATGACTAAGTCACGAAGTGACGACCCAGCCGCACAGCGGCGAAAGCACAAAAAAAATCGCGCCGATTGCTCAGCGCGATTCCTTCTTATCGTTTTGTTTCAAATACTATTCTGAAACCACAGAGAAAGCAATCTTGTGTTTTACTTCTTTGTGTAAGTCAAGCGTAGCAGCGTAATCGCCGATAGTCTTCACTTCTGTATCGAATGAAATCTTCTTGCGATCGATATCAAAACCTTTTTCTTTCAACATCTCTGAAATTTGAAGGCTAGTCACGCGACCAAAGATTTTTCCGCTATCACCTGTTTTCGCAGGAATAGTTAATGTCATTTCACCAATAGCTGTAGCTAAATCGAATGCATCTTGACGAACTTTCTCCACTTTGTGAGCAGCTTGCTTGATGTTTTCCGCTACAACCTTGCGGTTAGACGGAGTCGCCATGATAGCGAAACCTTGTGGAATTAAGTAATTACGACCGTAACCAGCTTTCACTGCAACGATATCGTTTTTGTAACCTAATCCAGCAATATCTGTTTTTAATATAATTTCCATCTTATGTTTACAATCAAATGTTTATTGGATAAGGTACTATTTTAAACCGTCAGCCACGTAAGGCATCAAAGCCAAGTGACGTGCACGCTTGATAGCTTGTGCCACACGACGTTGGAATTTCAAAGAAGTTCCTGTGATACGACGAGGTAAGATTTTACCTTGCTCGTTCACTAACTTCAATAAATAATCAGGGTTTTTGAAATCGATGTATTGAATACCAGATTTCTTGAAACGGCAATACTTTTTGCGGTTTCCGTTCTTATCTACAGGTTCGTTAACTAGTGTCATATTATGCTTCTGTTTTTTCTGGTTTTCTACCTACTAATCCTTTTCTCTTTTTTTCGTTGTAAGCTAAAGCGTGCTTATCTACCGCTAGGGTTAAGAAACGAATAACGCGCTCATCACGCTTGTATTCTAATTCTAATTTAGCGACTAAGGTAGGAGCTGCTGCAAATTCGAAAATTTGATAGTATCCAGTGTGCTTGTTCTGAATTGGGTAAGCTAACTTACGTAAGCCCCAAGCGTCTTCATGAACGATTTGCGCACCGTTTTCTACCAACAGATTCTTGAATTTCTCAACAGTGTCCTTTGTCTGTTGTTCAGACAAAACGGGAGTTAAAATGAACACCGTCTCATAGTTTTTTAATTCCATAAAAAAATTGTTGTTTAAAAACTGGTAAAAATTTGGACTGCAAAGGTACGAATATTCCTTCACAATCAAAACGTTAACGAAAAATTTTGGAATTAGCGCACTTCGAAGGTTCCTAATCCGATTAAATAACCCTCCGCGTACAGCTCAATTTCGTGCTTCCCAGCTTTGAAACCGTTCGGTCTAGAATAGATGAATTCCACCGATTGGTGGTTGTTTTCGTAAAAAATGCGCTGGCGACTCGTGAAGGTGAGTTCACGACCTTTGAAATCAAAGGTACCAGACCCTAAATTATAATCCGATATGGTCGTTCCTGTGGGCTCAATGATGCGCAAGAAGACCGTTTTAATCTCTTTGTTCGCTAACGTATTTTCCTGCAAATGGAACATCACGCGGATTTTGTCCACTTTGCGCGCTTTTTGGTTATTCACCGCAGACTCTTTACCCCGGGAAGAAATCGCATAAACGTTCACTCCTTCTGCACGCAAGGCAGCAGCAGCGCTTACCTTTTCCGTTAATTCCTTATTTCGAATTTCGAGCACACGCGACTTCTCAGAAAGCTCTCTTTCTTTTAGGCCAAAGGTTTTGCTCGAATCCTCGAGTGCCTTTTGGATATTCACTAAACCCACTTTTAAAATTTGAGCTTCGCGGCTAAGGGAATCATTGCGCAGAATCAAGACCACATTTTCTTTCTTCAACTTTTTGATCTCTGCGTCCTTTTGACCTAAAAGGTGCAAATAGTACGTTAGTTTCTTTTGGAATTCAGCTGGATCGATATCGCTTAAATGCTGTTGATCCCCTAAAATTTGGGCCTTCGCCTTTTCTAATTCATTGACTTTGCCCCCTAATTTTTTGATTTGGACTAAACGTAAATTCAATTGCTCCGCTACTGAATCCAGCTTCACTTGGGCATTTTCCACAAATTCCGCTTGTGAAGGCTGCGTCAACCGATCTAAAAATCCAAACTTATCTGCCAGGATATAGGCAAGTAAAATAAAAACCAATAGCGTTAACCAGGTCACACGACGCTTCAAACTACTTTCGTTTCCCCTCGAATTATCCGATTCCATTTATTTGCTTTATTTGATCTTTTACTCCTGAATCAAAAATAATAAATTAATTTTAATATTATTTTTTCGTCCAAACAAAATTTAGCCTTTCCGCCCTATGGCCATCGCAGAACAAATTTCCTTGATTAACAAGCAATTAAACGACAGCGCTGCACGACTTATTGTGGTCACGAAGACGAGAAGCATCGAGGAGCTGCAAGAAACGTATGCGGCGGGGGCGATTGAATTTGGGGAAAACCGCGTGCAAGAGATGGTTGAAAAGCAGGCGGTGTTGCCTGAGGACATTCTTTGGCATCAAATAGGACACCTACAGACGAACAAAGTAAAGTATATTGCGCCGTTTGTGCACCTGATTCATTCTGTGGATTCGCTGAATTTATTGAAGGAAATTAATAAGCAAGGCGCGAAAAATAACCGCGTCATCCACTGCTTATTACAGATTTTTATTGCGACGGAGGAAAGTAAGTTTGGCTTGGATTTCAAAGAAGCCGAAGCCTTGTTAGCGGATGCCTCCTTTGCGGAGATGAAACATATTCGCATCGTGGGTTTAATGGGAATGGCGAGTTTTACGGCGGATGAAGAACAGATTCGACGCGAGTTCAAGAGCTTAGCGGATTTTTTCCAAGAGCTTAAAAACAACAAAACCGGCCTTTCGACCGGTCTTGTAGAGTGGACTGAATTGTCCATGGGTATGTCTGGTGATTATTTGATCGCGGCTGAACTAGGAGCGACTTTAGTACGCGTGGGTTCTGCCATCTTTGGTCCTCGTCACTAACGCGATAAGGACATAATCTCAAATTCTAGCTTTCCAGCAGGAGCCGTAATTTCGGCTAAATCTCCTACTTTCTTGCCTAATAAACCTTTTCCAAATGGGGAGGAAACCGAGATTTTTCCCGCTTTCAGATCCGCCTCTTCTTCTGAAACGATCGTATATGTGAACGAGGCGCCGTTTTTCGTATTCTTTATTTGCACGATGGAGTAAATCGAAACAACCGATAAATCGATGGTTGATTCGTCCAAAACACGTGCAATTGAAATAATTTCCTCCATTTTAGAGATTTTCAACTCCAATAAGCCTTGGGCATCTTTCGCCGCATCGTACTCTGCATTCTCACTTAAATCTCCTTTATCGCGGGCTTCTGCGATTTGTTTGGCCATATCTGAACGACCTGTAATCTTCAAATAATGTAATTCCGCTTTTAATTTATCGAGCGCCTCTGCCGTGTAATATTGAAACTTTGCCATATTCTTTTAGGGTTTAACCTCTGTGCTTAAAAACAAAATAGAACGGCCTCCGACCGTTCTACCTAATTTATTTGTAGTTTTGTTTCGGATTCGCAACTAAAGTTTTTGTTTTTCTAACAGCACGTATTGATTGTTTTGTAGAGGACAAAGGTAATAAAAATTCAGACGGATTCCACAAACTATCAAGATCAAGGATGCGGATTATATTTTTTGGAACCCCGGAGTTTGCAGTGGCGAGTTTACAAGCCTTAGTCGAGGCTAAGTTAGAGGTAGTGGCCGTAGTAACAGCCCCAGATAAACCTGCAGGCCGTGG
>JBJTMW010000232.1:0-3187 GCA_046070715.1 Aquirufa sp.
AGGAAAGGTGAGGGTTAGAAAAAGTAAATGAATTCAAATGCTTGGTCTTAATAAACACGTAAAAATACAACAAAATCCTCGGCGTCCAAACAGAATCCGGACAAGAAACTTGTCGAAATCTTTTATTGTTTATAGATTTGAGCCGTATATAAAACCAATGAAATTAGATATGAAAAAATTAATCGCCCTATTTGCGCTTGTTTTAGGCTTTGCCTTCACCTCAAACGCGCAAGGTGCTTTGAAATTCAAACAAGAAAAGCACGATTTTGGAACGATCACTGAAGGAACAGTGGCGACCTATAGCTTCGAATTTACAAATACAGGAAAAACACCTGTCGTTATTTCTAATGTTCAACCTTCTTGCGGTTGCACGACACCGGATTGGACAAGAGAGCCGATTATGCCTGGTAAAACCGGTAAAGTAACGGCTTCATTTAACTCAGCGGGTCGCCCAGGTAACTTCAATAAAACGGTGACCGTAATGAACAACGGCGAAATTTCTCAAATTGTTTTAGCCATTCAAGGAAGTGTAGCGGCTAAGAAATAAGCTCACGATCTTTTAATAAAAAAGCTCTCTGTTCATCGCAGAGAGCTTTTTTATTTAGTCGTGGTTCTTCAGGCCTTCCGTTTCCCGCAGGCCATTAATCCACCCTGCAATCTTCAGCACATCCGCCTTTGGTACGTGGCTCATCGGCGCCATTTCGGTGGCGAAATCAGGCCAGTTTTGGGGATTAGGCTTATAAACTAAGGCCAAAATCTGGGCATTCGAATAATTCCGTTTCGCAATTTCCGTAAAGGCGGGGCCTACTAATTTACTGTCTTTCGCGTGGCAAGCGGAGCAGGTATGTTTCTTCAACAATCCAGCAATCTCTAATTCAGATCCTAACGAGTTTTTAACCAGTTTTGTAGTCACTATCGTTTTGATGACCGCCTCCGGTGCCGCTGCAACCAATGCAGGTCCAGCCGGAATCTCATTCAAGGTATAGTAAGCCGTTTCGTGCAATAAGGGCTCCCCTTTTTCATTCAACACCCCTTTCAAGGTGAATTCGTGAATGAAGAACTGGCGAATTCCATCGATGGAAATGCGGACTTTCTTGTGATCAGCGGACACTTCTACCCCTTTAATTTTTAAGTCTTTCAACTCAATAATTGGGCTACCATATTGATGTTGGTATTTGTAGATATACGATCGAATCGCATAAGAAGCCGCTTTTTTCACGGAATTCACATCGACTGGCTGTGTAAAGCTGAACTCGAATCCATCTGACTTTGCTTTGATCATATCGATCTCAAAAGGCATATTTCCGTTCCAAAACAAACGCTGTAAACCGAAATCATCCTTCCCTGTACTTCCCCAACCGCGAGAGGTCATACCCACGAACATGCTTCCATCTAAGCCAAAACGTTCGCGCAAAATACCCGACTGGAATCCTTCGCGGTAGTTAATGGCAAAACCTTGGTAAACCCCATTCACTTTCTCGAGACCCATGCGCATCACCTTGGATTGCCCTTGATCTGCTACGAAGTATTGACCTGGGAAAGGACTAAATTTGCCTTTTGTGGTGTCTTGTAAAACGTCTGAAGTGGAAATACCCATAATGGCATGAGGAAACCAAACCGCGGGCAATTTGATCTTCGGATTCTTCTTCGCTGCCTCAAACATCGGTGATCCATTATCTTGAATTTCTTCTAAGCTAAGTTTCAAGGGACTATTCAGTTCTTTGGCCCATTTAAGACCACCTGGATTACCGGCAAAATCACCTTTGGCTAAGTGCGTTACTCGCCCAGAACCGACCCAGTCCCCTTGGTTTTCACCATAGAACAAGTCTCCCTCGTCATTAAAACTGTAACCCGCCGGGGAGCGTAAACCACCTGCAAATGGCTCTAATTTGCCGTCTGGTGTGATTTTAACGAACCAGCCACGCCATTTGGCAAACTTACCTTCACCAAAACCCACCCACGCTAAATTCAAACTCACCCACATATCCCCGTTCTTATCGATCACGGGGCCATAGGTATATTCATGGTAGTTTCCAGATAAATCAAATTGGTAGATCGGCTCATATAGATCCGCCACCCCATCGCGATCCGTATCAGAGATCTTTGTCAACTCGCCGCGTTGTGAGCAATAAAAAGCGCCATCCTTGTAGGCAAGGCCGAGTACCTCGTGCAAACCACTCGCAAAACGACGGTAATAGGTTTGGTGACTCGTTTTTTGGTAGGGATTCTCCACAATCCAAATCTCCCCTCTCCGCGTACTCACCGCCAATCGGCCATCCGGCATTGTCGCTAAACCGCCCACCTCTAAATAGATCTCTTTCGGAATCGGAAGGGTCTTAATTTCGTAAAAATCCTGCTCCTTTTTAGCAGTCGGTTTTGTTTGCGCAAACGCCCCTAAGGCTACTGCAAACAATAAAATAAAGGCTGTATATTTTTTCATCGTTACCAAATCAAGTCATAAGTAAATTGTGCTCCAGAAAAAGGCACCCGAATTTGTTGTGCGCCCGAAGCTATTTTTAATAGTTCAGCCGCTGCCCCCTTCCATTCGATAAAGTTCCCAGGCTGGGAAGCTAAGCCATTCTGAAGGACAGACAAATGATGCCCGGTGGCTAAAACAGCCTCCACATCTGTTTTTTGCGGACTCGCACCGATCAAAGTCAACGTACGCTTCAAACCATTTCCGGCAGGCTGAATGCGATCTTCCACTCGCAATTTCGCCGCCGTCCACTCATACATGAAGATGGGGCTACCCGCCTCTAAACGATACCCTTTGTAGACTAAATCCGCAGAATCGGCTTGCGCTTGGTGTGCTAAAGCCAAGGGGAATTTTCCGTCTTGAACTACTGTTAAACCCAAGGGTTCAGCAGTTTGGGGCTCACCTCGGTTGTCCCACATTTGGGTAGCATCTAAGAACTTACCCCGCCAAACTTGTAGAATTGCGCCTTGCTTCAAATCGTAAGAATAATGCAATCCAGCAGGATCACCTACGTGAATCACGTGTGTCTTTTTCTTTCCCTGATGAAAGGCAAACGAACGTTGCAAAACGGGTTCAGCATTCGCTTTTACTTCAATAAGTCCTACTGCATCTGGATCTAAAAGTGACGTTCTCTCGTGAAGGGATACTAATCGAGAGCCAATGCGCTTCACATGTAAGCCCAAAGCCTTAGGCCCCCAAGGGAAATCTTTG
>JBJTMW010000233.1:0-4351 GCA_046070715.1 Aquirufa sp.
ACCTTGCCATCTGCCGGAGCGATGATGTTTTTAGGGTCTAGCACGGTATGGCGCTTAGGAACACGGAAAAACTGCAAGATGATTAAGTAAAATAAGGAGGTGATGACCACGATGGCCTCTCTCAAATAAGCATTTTCAGGGAAGAAATACGCAACCAGGCCATTAATACCTAATACGATGAGTAATGAAGTGAATAATAGGGTCCGTCCTTCTCTGTGTAATGTCATGCGTTGAATGCTAAATAACCTTGTTAATTTACAAAATTAGTTATTTTTGGGGACGCAACCACAATAACATGCTAAAAAAAGCGAGTCTGTACTTTCTGTTTTTTCTCTTAATCGGCTTTACGGCCAGTGCACAGTTTATTAAGTGGCAGGAGGAGAATGCATCGAGTTTTTTGCGGCTGAATTTAAATTCCCATGAAATTTCGCGTTTTAACCCTAAAACGGGTTGGGTGCGTTTGGATACCGTTCACACGGAGAATGTCGATTTTCGGGATTTGATGCCTACATCGGAAGGCGTGATAGAATTTCAAATCAATAAAACAGCTAGGTTCTATTTAACTATTCATTGCACGGGTCAGGTCTATGTTTTGGACAAATCAAATTGGTCCTTGAAGCGCTTGGATAAGACGTTTTACCGAGGAGCGAACTGTAAGAATTCAGTGTTCATGCGGGGGGATGAATTGTATTCTTTTGGGGGGTATGGGTTTTGGCATTCATCGAATATTTTAACCAAATATGATTTCATTGGTAAAGAATGGCTGTCTATCTCGGCGGATGGCGATGTTCCAGCCTCTATTTTCGATGGCTTATTCGGTTACGCACCTAAAAAAGATCGATTCTATGTGTTGAGCACCGTGGAAATGAACGATACGGAGAAGAAAACCGCTTTTAATCGGGATTATGGGATGTATGAGTTCGATTTCTTTAATCAAAAATTTACGCGAATAGGGGAGGTCAAGCTGCAAGAAGTGCGGGATTTTCTGAATACGAAAGCCTCCAAACATTACCTTTTCACAGGCCGTTATTTCATTATTCCTGACAAGCCTAACCAAGAGTATCCCTATGATACGATGTTACTCATCGATGTAGAAGATGATTTCAAGGTGTATCAATGGACGAATCCGCACCGAATTTTCTTAAATACCCATGGCGGGGAAGAGGTGGAAACCTATATGCGGGTGAAGGGGGATAGTTTACTTTGGTCTTCCCAAATAGAGCGAACCGTGAACCGGGAGTTAGCTTTTTCTCATTTACTGATCAGTCAAGTGTTGCGCGAGTCTTCTTATCTAGGGACGTTGGATCAAAGTCCTTGGTATGAAAAGTTTTCAGTGGCGCTCATTTCGCTGGCTGTTTTATTGGTGTTGATTTTGTCCCTGCAATTGTATCGCCACTTTCAGTTGAGTAAATTAAAGAAATCCATTCGCTTTATGCTGGGGGCGAACGAGCGGCTATTTCTGGATTTTCTCGTGTTGAATTACGAGCAGGGTTTTGTGAATGGGCATCAGATTATTGCCTTCTTTGGCAAACATAAAAGCTCTCCAGAGTCGCAGCGACAGTTTAGAGCGAAATTGATTGAGAATTTTACCAAAACCCTAGGCTTGATTTTTACCGATCAAGAAATCTTGGATATTCAACTCGATGAGCGGGATCAACGGATGTTTACCTACCGTCTACAGCCGGCAATCTACCAAAAACTGAAATCGCTTTAGTCTTTAAAGATGATGATGGGATCCGTTTCGATGGTATTGCTTTGATGGAAAGCGTTATCACGGATGAAAATCTTGAATTTCAAGGTGTCACTTTTAGCCGTAAACTGGGGGCTATAACCTTTGTAGAAAGCGTACACAAATTGCGTGGAATAATCAATGCTGCCTTCAATGGGGCCGGATTTTTGATTCGGTTTGAAGTTGAAATTCATCAAACCGCCCAAAGCCGGTGTAAAGGTTATAGGAACGAAGACGCCATTTTTTTGCAACAGGACCGCCACCTCAAAATTGCGAAAATCCTTGTACTTGAGGTCAGATTTTAATTGGGACTCCGTTAGGCCTAAATCACCCTCCGCATCTTGAAAGTTAATGCTCATGATAACCGAATCGATTTTCGTGGTCCCGCCAAAACCATCATTGCTCGATTTCGTGATCTTTTGAATCGACTTAAAGGAAATCGCTGGCGTAGAGCTAAAGCTAGGTTCTTGAACACAAGCACCTAAACCTACTAATACAATCGCTACAATTCCGATTAATTTCCGCATGGATTCATTCGATTTTCCACAGTAAAGTTAATGATTTGCGTTAATTTTGCGCTACATCAGGAAAAATCAAATGGATCAAACGATCGCACAGGAAAGAGAGAGTTTAAAAAATAGGGTCTTGCACATGCAGTCAGCTGATTTTGATACGCTTGCTTTGGATGTATTTCGTTTTCAGTATGCTCATAATCCGCTCTATCAGCAGTATGTTCAGCTTTCTGGAATTTTGCCAGAAAAAGTAGCGCATTGGACAGAAATCCCATTTTTGCCGATTGAGTTATTTAAGAGCCATCAGGTTTTAACCGGGACTCAGCCGGTTTTATTTTCTTTCGAAAGTTCCGGAACGACCGGTCAGATTCCCTCCAAACACCCCGTTTGCGATCCTGGATTCTACCAAGAAATCTCTAAAATTGCTTTTGAACGAGAATATGGCCCAATAAGCGATTACCATATTTTTGCCTTATTACCATCCTATTTAGAGCGCTCGACTTCCTCGCTGGTCTTTATGATGGATCATTTTATTAAGGCTTCCGGTTCTGAATTATCGGGTTTCTTTTTGAATCAATACGAGGAATTAGTGAAAGCTTTACGCCAGGCTTTGGCCACGGATAAGAAAGTTTGGCTGATGGGGGTGACTTTCGGTTTGTTGGATTTAGTGGATTCGGGGATTGATTTGTCTTTCTTAAAAGAATACAAAGATCGCTTGATCGTAATGGAGACAGGGGGAATGAAAGGGCGCAGGGAGGAGTGGATCCGCGATAAGGTGCACGCTTATTTGCAAGAGAAGATGGGACTTGATTCGATTGCTTCAGAATACGGTATGACCGAATTATTTTCGCAGGGTTACGCGAAATCCCAGGGCATTTTCACGCCGGCCTATACGATGCGGGTTTGTTTGCGAGAAGTGGGCGATCCGTTTGCTTTGGTGACGCAGCCGCATAAAACGGGTGGGATTAAAGTGGCGGATTTGGGTAACATCGATTCCTGCTCCTTTATCGAAACGAGGGATTTAGGTTCCTTAGAAGACGATGGAATCCGATTTAAAGTACTTGGTCGCTTCGATAATTCCGAAATGCGCGGTTGCAGTCTGATGGTCTCAGGGATGGGGAACTAGCCAGGAAGAGCCGTCCTCGTAGAATTCATTTTTCCAAATAGGTACTTCTTGTTTCAAGGTATCAATCAGCCATTCACAGGCTTTGAAGGCTTCTGCTCGGTGCACGGAAGTCACTCCGATTAGCACCGCGATGTCTCCGATTTCCAAAGGTCCGGTTCTATGCACTAGTGCTATTCGCTCCAAAGGCCATTTTTCTGCGGCCTGCTCACACAATAATTCGATTTGCTTCAAGGCCATAGGAGGGTAGGCCTCCATCGTCAATGCTTTGACGTCTTTGCCTTGATTTTTATTTCTGATGGTACCTATAAACAGACAAATGCCGCCCGCCACCGGATCCTGTAAGAATTGGTAGTAGGGGTCGATCGAAATCGCCTCCGCGCTTAAGTCGATTTTGTGAATCATTTTCTGCTGTAGGTTATATAGCTGTATTGGTAGGTGTTTTTCTCATCGGTCACTCCTCGTTCTTTTTCCGTAATGGTCCATTGATCTGCTGGAATTTCAGGGAAAAAGGCGTCTCCCTCGAAAATATCGTGCAGTTGAGTGACCAAAATTTGATCCGCTACCGCTAAGGATAAGGTGTAAATCTCTGCGCCACCCACGATGAAAATATCTTCGCGGCTGAGCGATTTAGCTTTTAAGATGGCTTCTTCGATAGAAGTCGTGCAAATCACGCCTTCGATTTGCAAGCCGGGTGTGCGCGAAATGACGATCGTGGTGCGATTAGGAAGCGGTTTGCCGATGGAATCATAGGTTTTGCGCCCCATGATGATCACGTGACCTGTGGTTAAGGCCTTGAATCTTTTCAGATCCGCCGGCAAATGCCAAATCAGTTCATTGTTTTTCCCAATGACCCGGTTTTCATCAAAAGCAACGAGTATTTTTATCACGATTTCTACAATTTGTTGTCAAAAATAAGGGAATTTTTGGGTTCTGCCGAACCTTCACGAAAGTCTATTTTTTATTTTGCAAATCGACCTTAAAACG
>JBJTMW010000234.1:0-12420 GCA_046070715.1 Aquirufa sp.
GTCCTAGGTATGGACGATATGTTAAAATAAGATGAAAGAAACACCTAAAAAACAAAAGTCAGCCTTCAGAGAGTGGTTGGATTCCGTTGCATTTGCTGTAGTGGCCGCCACTTTAATTCGCTTTTTTGTCTTCGAAGCCTACACGATTCCGACTCCTTCGATGGAGAGTTCTTTGATGGTAGGGGACTTCTTATTTGTGAGCAAGTTACACTACGGAGTGCGCACACCTAAGACACCTTTGCAATTACCTTTAACTCACCAAAAGATTTGGTTTACCAATATTCCTTCTTATCTGCGGTGGTTAGATTTACCTATTTACCGTCTTCCAGGTTTCTCTTCTGTGAAACAAGGCGATGCGGTAGTCTTTAATGTGCCTAATTTCGAGGAAGATGGTGATGCGCCGGTGGATTTACGTACGTTTTATGTGAAACGCTGTGTGGCGACTCCGGGTGATGTGTTAGAGGTGCGCGACCAACAGGTAATCGTCAACGGAAAAGCGATGGAAAATCCAGTACGGATGCAACATCCTATTTTTATGAAGACGAAGGAGAATTTAGAGGAGAAATTTTTTGAGGAATATGGGATTCGCAATGCACCAGACGCGAGCTATGATTCTGCGGACTGGTTGCCTTTAGCGGAACCAGATTCTCAAAATGTGCTTTGGGGGTATAAAATGAATACCTCGAAGGCGATGATGGAGGAGATTCAAGCGTTGCCATTTAAGAAATCATTCGATACTAATTTATTTAAGGATCCTAAAGGTGTAACCTTTATTGATATTTTTCCGCACGATACAACCTTATACAAATGGAATCGCGACTTTTATGGTCCATTGAAAGTACCAGCAAAAGGTTTAACAGTGCCTATGACACCAGGAAATGTGGCTTTGTATAGTGAAGCGATTCAGAAATACGAAGGCAATAAGAATGTGGTTGTGAATGGATATCAAATTTCTATTGACGGTAAGGTAATTACTTCATATACCTTTAAACAAGATTACTATTTTATGATGGGTGATAATCGCCATAATTCGGCTGATTCGCGCTTCTGGGGTTTTGTGCCGTCAGATCATATTGTAGGAAAAGCGTTCTTTGTTTGGATGTCAATTGATCCTAATAAATCCCTATTTTCATGGAATAAGATTAGATGGAATCGACTTTTCAGATTTGTAAACTAGTAAAAAAGGCAGCTCTCGAGCTGCCTTTTTTAATTACAATACTTTCAGTACAAATCCCTTTAAGTAATTACTCTCCGGGTGAAAGAGGTTAATCGGGTGATCTGGCGATTGTGTCATCTGGTGAATTACCTGGATTTCACGGCCTACTGCGATTCCAGCTGCTACGAGCATGTTATAAAATAAATCGCGCGTGATGACTTGAGAGCATGAATAAGTAAAAAGAAGACCGTTTTTCTTGATTTTGCGCAAAGCTAATTCATTGATCTTTTGATAACCTTGAAGTGCCTTATGTTTCGCATTCATTGATTTAGCAAAGGCAGGAGGATCTAAAACGATTATGTCAAATTCGTCTTCATTGGCCTTTAAATAAGGTAGGGTTTCGCCTACAATTGCCTCATGTTGCAAACCTTGCATCTTGTTCAACTCGATATTAGCCTTGACTAAATCGATGGCTTTGGCTGAGGCATCTAAGGAGATGACCGAGGCTGCACCAGCCTCTAGGGCGTAGAGCGAGAATCCGCCTGAATAACAGAAGGTATTGAGTACCGATTTGCCTTTTGCATATTTCGCAAGTAGGGCTCTGTTTTCGCGTTGATCTATGAAGAAACCTGTTTTTTGACCGGTGATCCAATTTATAGAAAAAGAGATTCCATTCTCTTGAACCGTATATGGGACAGCTACTTCACCATAAACGTAACCATTCGTGCAATTTTGTGCATATTCAGTGGGCAATGTCTCCCGGCTTTTATCGTAAATTGCCTTGATTTTCTTGCCTAGTACTTTTTTAACAGCTTCTACGATTTCATCTCGATCGCGGTGCATCCCGATGGTATGTGCTTGAAAAACTAGCACGTCTTTGTACAAATCCATGATCAAGCCCGGACATCCATCACCCTCTCCGTGAATGAGACGAAAGGCGTTGGTTTTTTCCAAAGGCAAAAGTGCCCGTAGATCCCAGGCATTTTGAATGCGTTTTTCCCAAAACGTGTTCTTCGATTCAATTTCTTGGAAGGAGATAATTTTAACAGCGATACTGCCATTGTGGTAGTGGCCAGTTCCTAAGAATTCATCTCTCGAACTATAGACACTAACCCAGTCGCCATCTTGAAGTGAGGGACTTTGTTTTGCAATGGCTCCAGAAAATACCCAAGGATGAAAACGTTTGACCGGTGCGTCTTTCCCGGGCTTTAATTGAATAAAAAGAGTGGATTTCATCCTGCAAAATTGCAAAAATTATTCGAAAGTTGGTTGCCCGGCTGTTAACCAAGCTGAATACCACAAGTCCCCCACATGTTGAACCGCTGCAGAAAACCTATTTTCAATTTGGTGATTTAAGGCCTTGTGGTACGCTAAGCTGTATTTTAGACTAGGTGTTTTGACTAATGCTGATCCTTTTTGTTCAAAACTATATTTTTCACGCTCTGGTACGAACGCGCTTATGTGGGTAGCCATTGAAAATAAAGCAGGTAATTGTTTGTGGGAAGCAAGCACCCAGGTCCAAGCGCTGTGTTGTACATCCGCAATGAAGGTCGCCGGGCCGCTGAATTGATCTAATTGATTTCCTAAAATCTCTGGTATACGGGATTCCCAAAAACTGTGCAGACCGCCTTGTCCTGTTTTTTGACCATCATAATTCGAACTCGTATGCAAGGGCACGTGCGCATCTGCCACGTAATGTCCTAATTCTGCGGATAGTTTGATTATTTGTAGGGTATCCTTTTTTAGGAATGCTTGAACAAGTCGTTGATAGACAATGGGAATATGCCAAGGCACAATCCCGTGCTTTCTTAGAGAATCTTCTGGTCTTTTGCGCAGCATGTGCTCCCAGGTACTAAAACTGACTTGGTTTAGGTCATATTGGTCTAAATCGATATAGTGACGTGCTGCTTCCTCATCTAAGATGTAGCGCCTAGAATCAGGTAAAACGGCGAGTTCTTGTAGTTCTTTTTGATGCCTTCTATAAAAGGAATGGAGGGGAGGAGGTAAGGTGTAGGTAGCTAACAAGTTGATTTTTCGATGTCCAAAGAATCCCCAAACACGTTCTGTTTTAGCCTGCGCCGTCAAAACACACAGGAATAACGCATAAATTTTAATATTGTCCTTGTTATTTAATTTCATATTGGTTACTTTTGCATTTCAATTTTGTAAAAAGAGAATTTTATTTAACAGATGGCAAATCATAAATCAGCACTAAAGCGTATCCGTTCTAACGAAGCAAAGCGTTTACGTAATCGTTACCAACACAAATCAACTCGTACATTGATCAAGAAATTGAGATTGACGACTGAAAAATCGGTGGTGATCGAGCTTTTCAAGCAAGTTTCTTCTTCTTTGGATAAATTGGCTAAGAAAAACATCATCCACAAGAATAAAGCTGCAAATCAAAAATCTAAATTAGCTAAGTTAGTGAATAAAGTAGCTGCTTAATTTTAGATTACCAAGATAGTGATAAACCCCTCCACAAGAGGGGTTTATTCGTTTATAAGGTTTATCTTTCTTGCATGAAAATGGTCAAGAGTGAGGATATGCCTCGGGAAAAATTAGCTCGCATCGGAGCGAGTGATATGTCGTTAGTCGAGATCTTGACTATTCTGATTGGTTCTGGGTTCGCAGCGCATTCAGCCGCTGATTTAGCACAACTTTTAATCGATGCCATCGATGGGGATTTGTGTGTATTAGCCCGTTATAATTCATTTGATTTTAAAAAATTAAAAGGAATAGGTCCCGCTAAAGCAGCTTTATTAGTCGCCGCCTTAGAATTAGGTAGACGGCGTCAGATTTATGAATCTAGCTCTAAGCTGGTTATTCGAAATTCAATAGATGCTTATGGCTTAATCAAGCCATATTTAGCCGATTTGATTCGGGAAGAGTTCTGGGTATTTCACCTTAATAGGGCCTCTACTGTCGTATTAGCAGAGAAATTAAGTATGGGTGGTGTTTCTGGGACGACTGTGGATCTTAGGTTATTGTATAAGTCTGCCTTAGAACGATTAACCTCTTCTATTATTCTCGCGCACAATCACCCAAGCGATCAAATGCGTCCAAGTAAGGCAGACGTGGATTTGACGAAGCAAGTGGTAGCGGCAGGTAAGATTTTTGATATTGATGTGGTGGATCACCTCATCATAGGGTCTACTACATTTTATAGTTTTGCAGACGACGGTAAATTAAACTAAAAGAGAGAGGATTATTTTCCTCTCTCTTTATAGACTTTTTGAAGTTTAGCACCTACTACAATCGAAACTGCAAATAAGATGATAAAAAACGCGGCTCCTGAATATCCCATTGTGTTATTGTTTAATGATGCAAATTTACGAATTATTTTAAAGAAGTCCTTTGGTACTAGGCAAAGAATCTAAATTTTTTCGATCACGGTTTACCGCCATTTTAATAGCTTTTGCAAAGCCTTTAAAGATGGCCTCTATCTTATGGTGCTCGTTTTCACCTGAAGCCTGGATGTTCAAATTACATCTTGCTCCATCTGAGAAGGATTTAAAGAAGTGATAAAACATCTCGGTAGGCATTTCACCGATCATCTCTCGCTTAAATGTCGCCTCCCAAACTAACCAATTGCGGCCTGAGAAATCTAGAGCTACTTGCGCCAAACAATCGTCCATAGGCAACAAAAAGCCATAACGTTCAATACCTTTCTTGTTTCCTAGCGCTAAAGCAAAAGCTTCCCCCAAAGCGATGCCGGTATCTTCGATGGTATGATGTTCGTCAATATGTAGATCGCCATTTACTTTAACCGCTAGATCGAGGTTCCCGTGCTTTGCGATTTGGTCTAACATGTGATCGAAAAAGCCTAATCCTGTTTCGTTCTTTGCGATTCCTTTTCCGTCTAAATTTAAATCGATGGAGATTTTCGTTTCGTGGGTATTACGCTCATGTAATACTCGTCTTGCAGGTAACAGAAAGAATTCGTGAATATCATTCCAATTTGCGCATTGCAAGGCTGTGTAAGGTTGTAATTCCGCGGGGATTTCGAGCTCACCGATGAAAATACCTTTGGCGCCTACATTCTTCGCTAATTCAATATCTGTCAAACGATCCCCGATGACGAATGAATTCGTTAAATCATACTCGTTCGTGAAATATTCCCCTAATAAACCAATACCCGGTTTGCGCGTAGGTTTATTTTCGTGTGCAAAACTCCGGTCTATGTGGATTTGCTGAAAGATGATTCCTTCGGATGCAAAAATGTCAAGCATTTTTTGATGGGCTGGCCAAAAGGTTTCTTCCGGAAAAGAATCCGTCCCTAAACCATCCTGGTTAGTCACCATCACTAATTCGTAATCAGTAATGGTAGCTATTTTCTTCAGATTAGAGATGACCTCCGGCAAGAAGGCTAGCTTTTCGTAGCTATCTACTTGTTGGTCAATTTTAGGTTCTTCAATTAAAGTCCCATCTCTGTCAATAAATAACACCTTTTTCATCTTACAAAGGTAAGCAAATAAAAAAAATAAGGTAATTTTGTGTTAGAAATAATCCATATGAGCCAGGTATTTACATTCATTACTCCCGAAGAAAAAGCATTTTTTGCGAAGCGTCTTGCCGATCTTTGTTCAGAGAAGCAGGAGAAGGTAGTGGAATTGATTCCGGCCTTCGAGGCAGTGGTTTTAGGGAGTGTTTTAAAGTTATTCCGAAATCGCATTCGATTTAATGCTCTGTATAATTTCATGTTAGCAAAGTCCGCTCCCCAGGAGGAGGTAGCTAAGCTGTTGAGCTCCGGAAAAGGTATGCCGGATTATGAGGCGATGTACCGTTTTGGGGAAGGAATGATGGGTATCTTGTTACCTGATAAGAAAAGTGCCATTGCGACTTTGTTAGGAGGTCAGTTAGGGGCCAAAAGTTCGACCATCATCAAGGGTTTAACCTTAAGTTATGCTCTGTACGGTTATCGGTTGAAGGAGTTTGATTATGATGCACTACGGGATTATAAATCTTTTGGTGCGTATTACCAGGAGTCGACTTCTGATTTTTATGCCTTAACACCCGCTAAAATACAGGTGGCCTTAATTGATATCCTTGTATTAAATGATGTTTTGAAAGGCGATACGTTTGTTTTCGATGAGCCCTTTGTGGCGGTTGATGATCGCCCTGCTCGTAATTACAAATTGATTGGAGGTGTTATTGCAGGGATTATTCTAGTGTTCATTGGCCTGTTTTTCGCTTTACGAAAGGGGGACTCGGATGAGACGCTTGTGAAAGACGATACCGATCAGATTATCCCTATTGATAGTTTAAATAAATTAAATGATAGCCTAACAAAGGCGGTGGTTGATTCTGCCAAGACCTCGAATGACTCTTTAGTATCCTTGAGCTGGCCGGAAGGCAAGCCATTTCAGGTTCCTCGTGCTTCTTTGGTAGTGGAATTGCATGCGTATTTGACAGATTCTACTATTGTTACCCCCTTAGAATTAACTTGTACAGAGCTCGATTTTAGTGATAAGACGGAATTATTATCTTCTCCTACCACCTATTTGTTTAAACAAATCGCATCGGGTTTGAATAAGTTCAAAGAAGTGGATCTGCAGGTGCAAGTGGCCTCTGAAAAAGGGGTTATGGTGGCTAAAGAACACGCCTACGTGTTAAAAAATCGCTTAGTAGGAGAGGGCTTAAATCAGAAGCGAATCGCCGTCGCGACTTTGCCTAATTCCTCGAATAATCAAATCATTTTCAGCTTTAAGAAGCGTTCTTCATTAAAATAGTACAATTTTATTGCATACTAATTTAATAAGCGGTACTTTTGTGCTTTGTTTATTAAATACATCCGCAGGAACTCTCTTTTTTCCTTTTTTCAAAGGCTATCGGCAGGAGTTAAATTACGGATGTGTTCGGGCATCGTAATTAAATATATCAAATGAGTGAAAAAATTCGCTTCGATTCGCTTCCATTGTCGGAAGGAATCCAAGAAGCAGTAAAAGAAATGGGCTTTGAGTTTGCTTCTCCCATCCAATCAGAAGCAATTCCTTTCGTTATGGAAGGTCGTGATGTCATCGGTCAAGCGCAGACAGGTACTGGTAAAACAGCCGCCTTCGGTATTCCGATGATTGAGCATATTGTTCCTTTTGAGAAGTATGTTCAAGCAATCATCTTATGTCCTACGCGTGAGTTAGCGGTTCAAGTTTCTGAGGAAATGAAGAAGTTGTCTAAGTACACTAAAGGGGTTTGGGTGACAACCGTATATGGTGGAGATTCCATCGATCGTCAAATTAAGTCCTTGAAAGCAGGGGCTAACATCGTGGTGGGAACACCAGGTCGTGTCATCGATTTAATCGAGCGTCGTGCCTTGAAGTTAAATCAAGCATCGATGATTGTATTAGATGAGGCAGATGAGATGTTAGATATGGGTTTCCGCGAGGATATTGAAAGCATTTTGGAAGAAATTCCAAATGAGCGTCAAACTGTCTTGTTCTCCGCAACGATGTCTAAGCCGATTATGGCCTTGACAAATCGTTATTTGACTAACCCTAAGTTAGTTAAAGTGGTTAAGAACGAGATCACGAACGTAAACATCGAGCAATTATACTACGATGTGAAGGGACGCGCGAAGATGGAAGTGACGACTCGTTTGATCGACTTTTATTCGTTGAAATTAGTCTTGATTTTCTGTAACCAAAAGAAACGTGTAGACGAAGTGGTGGAAGAATTGATGTTGCGTGGATACGCGGCTGAAGGTCTTCACGGTGACTTACGTCAATCACAACGCACCCAAGTGATGAATCGTTTCCGTGGAGGAAATGTGAGTTTCTTAGTGGCTACGGATGTGGCGGCACGTGGTTTGGACGTAGATAACGTGGATGCCGTAATCAATTACGATATCCCTTTAGACGAAGAATATTACGTACACCGTATCGGTCGTACAGGTCGTGCTGGCAAGTCTGGTAAGGCCTTTACTTTAGTGGTAGGAGCTGAACGCAATCGTTTGCGTGATATCATGAACTACACGAAAGTGAAGATTGATAAAGGAGTTATTCCTACTTTCTCTGACGTAGTGGGAGTGAAGAAAGGAATGTTTATTGATCGCGTAGGATCTGCTATCGCTGAAGGTGGTTTAGAATTATTTGATGATGCTTTGCCAAACTTGCAACATGCCGGTTTCACTGTAGAACAAGTAGTCGCTGCTTTAGTGAAGATGAATATGGGTGTCGTGAAGAACGAATTCGGTGATGAGAATCTCGAAGGCGAAATGGAACGTAGCTCACGTAAGTACGGTCGTGATGAACGCGGCGGTGGCGGTGGTCGTTTCGAAAGAGGCGGCGGCGGTGATCGTTGGGGCGGAGGAGACCGTGGCGGTGATCGCCGTGGTGCAGGCCGTTTCGAAAGAGGTGGAGATCGTGGTGGAGACCGCGGTGGCCGTTTTGAAAGAGGCGGTGATCGTAACTCAGCTCCTCGTGGTCCTCGTGTGGATCGCGATGGTAAGCCTTACAAATCAGACGAAAACATGGTACGTCTAGTGGTCAACATTGGATTTAACGAAAAAATCTCTCCATCGAACATCGTGGGAGCTTTTGCCGGAGAATCGGGTATTCCAGGAAACGTATTAGGTCAAATTCAAATCGAGAACAAACACACGTTTGTGGATGTACCGAAAGAATATGCAAACGTTGTTTTAGACAAAATGAGCGGCGCCCAAATCAAGGGTAAGCGAGTGAATGTCGATATTGCGAAAGCAGACAAATAATCCCAAGGGGCTCCGAAATGAGCCCCTTTTTTTAGGCCATTTTGCGTAAATAGAAATGCTGTTTAGGGCAAATGGGTTTTAAAAAGAGTAGCCCCAGGTCAAATAAATCGACTGTCTGAATCACAGCAGTTTGTGAATGCAGTGCGTCCCAAACCTCTAATTGACGGTGAGGTTTATCGAAGAGGATAATGGTATTTTGAGGGATTTTGGCAAGATCCTCATAAGATTGAATTTCTATTATTTCACAATCTGAATAACGATGTGCCAAAGCTTCCTTTACTTGCGAATAGCTTAATTGCCCTTTTAAGTAGGGATTTAGCACATCACAATACAAAGAATAGATGGAAGGAGAATGTAATCCGTGCGCCGTTTGTGCCTTTAAGTAGAATTGTAAACGATTCATTAATTTAAGTGATAGGCGGGGATGAGTTCAAAGGCCGGTATGTCTACTTTAAAGGTGGCCTGGTTTTCTAAATTTAGGAATACATAATGCCCACTCATTTTTCCAATAGAGGAAATTAAAGGGCAACCTGATGTGTAAGTAAAAGAATCTCCTGACTCGATGATGGGCTGTTGGCCCACAACGCCTAACCCATTAACAGTTTCTTTGGAACCGATACCATCCACAATTTCCCAAAATCGACTCACCAATTGACCCGGTTGATTACTTAGATTTTTGATTGTAATTTGGTAGGAGAAAAAATGCTTGTAAGGTGGATTAAGCTCAAATTCAGGTAGATGAGTGGTGTCTACTGAAACTAAGAATCCGTTTGAATATGCTTCTGTCATCCTATAAATCGGAAAAATGAATAATCTTGCCGTAAAATTAGCCGAAACTTTGAATAATGATTGGAAAACGGTGTTGAATTCCTCTTTTTCTGCTCCTTATTTTCAGGACTTGGGTTTATTTCTAGAAAAGGAGCTTATTTCTTGTGACGTATTTCCACCAATAGATCAGATTTTTACTGCTTTTCAACGGTGTAGTTTTACACAAACCAAAGTGGTGATCATTGGTCAGGATCCTTACCACGGACTAGGACAAGCGCACGGATTATCCTTTTCTGTTCCCCCCGCATTCCCTTTGCCACCTTCCCTACGTAATATCTACAAAGAATTATACGACGATTTAAAGGTCATTCGAGGTGACGGTGATTTACGGTCTTGGGCGGACCAAGGTGTTTTACTTTTGAATTCGGTGTTAACGGTTCGTTCTGGAGAACCCAATTCTCATGCGAAGCAGGGCTGGGAGGAATTCACTCAGGAGGTCATACAAATCTTAAATAATGAGAAACAAAACGTCGTTTTTGTTTTTTGGGGAGCATATGCCCAAAAGCTTTCAAAGTTCATCGATCCTCAACGCCATTTCATCATTCAAGCGGCTCATCCATCGCCTTTATCAGCAAATCGTGGTGGATTTTTTAAGACGAAGCCTTTTTCGAGGATTAATGAGTACTTAGAGGAGAGTGGGAAAGAGGGGATTGATTGGGCTAAATAAAAGCATAAAGTATAAAGCACAAAGAATAAAGTTGGAATCGCCTTTGGCGATGAACTCACTATTTAATAGTCGTTGCTTCGCAACTTAGTCGTCCTTCGGACTTAGTCGTTGCTTCGCAACTTAGTCGAAAAAATATATTCTTACTTTCGACTAAACGACGCAGTCGTGACTAAGCCGTAGGCGACTAAATCGCATTGCAATGACTAAACGACGCAGTCGTGACTAAGCCGCAGGCGACTAAATTGCGCAGCGATGACTAACCGACGCAGTCGTGACTAAGCCTTAGGCGACTAAATCGCATTGCGATGACTACAGTTTACACTCTCTTCAACTGACTCGGAAAATACACATATTGATTTGCAAATTCCTTTTGGAAAAACCCCGATACAATTCCTTCAATAAAGTCCTTGTGTTCTTCTTCGAATTCTGGTAGCCAGCATTGTAGGGAATAGCCGTTTGAATCGGGCTCCTGGTGAGAACTGATTTCGAATAAATGGATTTGGTCGACGAAGGCTTGCTTCTCGATTTCTGGCATGATGACTGTTTTCAAGGCTTTTAAAGCAGTCTCTGTAATGCTAGGCTCAATAAAGAGCGATATATTATACTGTATCATTTTAGGGCGTTATAAAGGATTTCTGCTGTGTGGTATCCTGTTTGTTCGATACCATCTTTGATTTGGTGTCTACAAGAAGTGCCGTTGCTAGCGATGATGCTTTTGATGGGTTTAGTTAATAATCGCGGAAATAAAACGAGATTAGCAATCTGTTGAGAGATTTTATAGTGTTTTTTCTCATAGCCAAAAGATCCCGCCATTCCGCAGCATCCTGTAGGTAATAATTCTACTTCGTATTGGGAAGGAATCGTTAAGGCGATGCGAGTTGAGGTCAGTCCAGCGATAGATTTTTGGTGGCAATGGCCGTGGAGCACTATTTTCTGTTGTTTTCCGTGAAATGATGAGGTAGAGATTTTACCTGCTTTGAATTCACGAGCGATGAATTCATCGATTAATAAACAATTGGGCTTTAATTTTTCTGCTTGTTCGCGTTTTTCAGCATCAACCAGAGAAGGAATTTCATCTCTGAATGTTAATAAGGCACTTGGTTCGATTCCGATCAATGGATGTTCAATGGAAATCAGTTCAGCTAATTGATCTACATTTTCATTCGCTAATGCTTTAGCTTCGATGAGCATTCCTTTGGAAATAAAACTTCTCCCTGTGACGATTCTTTTAGGTATTTGAACCCCGTAACCTAGTTTATTTAATAATTTAACCGTTTTTTGGCCTAAAGGAACTTCGTTGTGATTCGTGAATTCATCCGCTAAAAGATAGACAAAGCCATTTTTAAAGTCCTCTTGAGGGTTTTTCTTTGCGTATCGCTCAAACCATTTCTCTAAACTGGTGAATTGAACGGTGGGCAAACTTCGTTCGATCGAAAATCCCATGGCTAGTTTTACCAAACTAGACGTAAGCGGGAATTCAACGATAAAATTATATAGAGGGGCTACATAGCTAGCATAGCGTTGTAGGGTAGGGAAGTGCCCGATGAGTTTAGTGCGCAAGGGTACTCCATTTTTTAAATAGGACTGTTGCAATGTCTCTGCCTTCAATTTACCCATGTCGACGCCCGAAGGGCATTCGGTCTGGCAGCCTTTGCAAGACAAACATAAGTCCAAAATCTCGTGCAATGCCGGATTGCTAAACGTTTCCTCTTTGGGTGAACTTAAGAGTTGTCTGAGCATGTTCGCTCTTGCCCGGGTGGAATCTTTTTCTTGCAAAGTGGCCATATAACTGGGGCACATGGTGCCACCGCTTAAGGCTGTTTTTTTGCAATCTCCGGAACCTGAGCATTTTTCAGCGAGACCTAAGGGGTTTTTCCAAACCCCATAATCGAAGAAATAGGTCGGTTCAGCCGCTTTTTTATTCGTAAAACGGAAGGCGGTGTCCATGGGTGGACTATCCGTTATTTTACCTGGATTGAAGAGGTTTTGGGGATCAAAAACGTGCTTGATCTCTTTGAAAAGACCGTAGACTTCATTTCCCATTAATTCAGGGATGAATTC
>JBJTMW010000235.1:0-5961 GCA_046070715.1 Aquirufa sp.
CGTAGGCTTGCAACCAGCTACTGTAAATATCAGCGGAAAATGGATGGCTGACTTCTTCAGTGATGCGACAAATCACAGCCCTGGGGTGGGAATTTTTGAACAGAAAGGTAACCAAGTTACGGGAACCTTCTTACGAACTTCAGGCGACTACCGTTTTTTGCAAGGGAATGTAAGCGGAGACAGTCTATTGTTGAGTTATTTTGATGGAAGTGGAATTTATATGCTTCGGGCCAAAGTCAAAGCCAACACATTTACTGGCAGATTCACCTCCGGATTAAGCGGCGAAAGAAAGGTAGAGGGCCAGCTCGATCCGAACGCGGCACTGCCAGATTTAAAGAAATTAACGTTTCTGAAACCGGGATTTGACCGTATCGATTTTGCGTTACCTACCACGTCCGGCGAACAAGTAAGTTTGAAAGATGAGCGGTTTAAGAACAAGGTCGTAGTGATTGAATTGATGGGGTCTTGGTGCCCTAATTGTTTGGACGAATCCAGGTACTTATCTCCGTTCTACAAAAGATACAAAGACAAAGGGGTGGAAGTGCTCGGGATTGCCTTCGAGAATTCAGCAGAAATAGCCGTTTCTGGCCCTAAAATCAATAATTTCCAAAAGAAAATCGGCATCAGCTATCCCCTCCTTTTTGCTGGAACAGCGGAGGATAAAACGATCGAAAAGGTATTACCTATGTTAAGCAAAATGAACGGTTACCCTACAACCTTCATCATCGACAAAAAAGGGATGGTGAGAGAAATTCACACGGGATTCTCTGGCCCTGGAACGGGGAAATATTATGCGGATTGGATAAGCGACTTCGAACACACAATCCAAAGCCTTTTAGCCGAAAAATAATGAGAATATTCGCCCTTTTTTGTCTACTTACTTTTTCTTTGCAAGCAGAGAAGCCCTCATTTAAAAAGTGGAAAACACCCTTGGCTCTAGGCATCGCGAGTGGATTGACTTACAATCCTTTTGCGAAGCAAATTCAGACGAAAATAATCGCAAAAGGAACGGTCACTCATTTGGATGATTATATTCAATATGGGCCTGCGGCTATGTACGCGGGATTAAACATCCTAGCATACAAAAACAAAGAGGCCGCATTCGATCAGGCGGGAGTTTTTCTTTTAGGTACTGGCATTTACGTAGTAGCCACCCAAGGATTAAAAGCCGCCATCACGGAAGCCAGACCAGATGGCACCGAAAACACCTTCCCATCCGGTCATACCGCTACTGCGTTTTTCGGGGCGACTATTTTAGCGCATGAGTACCGTGATTCCCATCCCGAATTTGTCCTCGCGGGTTATACCTTGGCTACGGCTACTGGAGCTTTGCGCATCGCGAACAATAAACATTGGGTGACGGATGTATTAATGGGGTCCGCGATTGGAATCGCTTCGGCAGAATTAGCCTATATTTTATACCCGAAAGTACGTACACAATGGCAAAAACTGAATCGTTTTACCTTTACCCCTCAAGTGGCACCAGCGTATTACGGTGCCAGTATGTCGATTGGATTTTAGTGTAATAGCAGATACAAACCAGCCCCAGCGAAATAACCTAGCAAGGCCAGAAAGCCTATTTTTTTCAGGTACCAGCCGAATTCGATCTTCTCCATTCCCATCACCGCTACTCCAGCGGCAGATCCAATAATCAGGATGCTTCCGCCCGTTCCCGCACAGAAGGCAAGGTATTCCCACATTTCGTGATCCATCGGAAAATCAATCAGCGAATACATCCCCATCGTAGCTGCAACTAATGGCACATTGTCCACTACCGCTGATGCTAAACCAATGATGGTTACAATTAAGTTTTGATTACCTAATGCGTGCGCTAATTGATCAGAGAGCGCATGCAAGTAACCAAAAGACTCTAAACCGCCAATGGCTAATAGAATCCCTAAGAAAAAGAGTATGCTGGACGTATCGATTTTGGTCAAGGCGTAACCCACACTCAAGCGTTTCTTCGCCTCCTCATCTTTCTCAGAATGCAAGATTTCGGATAAAATCCAGACCAAACCCAGGGCCAATAAAATCCCCATGTAAGGCGGCAAGTGCGTCAACGTTTTGAAAATAGGAACCCCAATTAAAGAACCTGCGCCAGCGAAAAGCATGATCTTGCCATCGCGTTCTTCTGTTGCGCTCAAGTTTTCCAATGCCGCTGGCTGGCCAATCGACTCCTTTTTCAACACATAGGAAGCGATGATTAATGGCGCAACTAAGGAAACTAGGGCAGGCAAAAATAAGCTCTGCATGATGCCGGCGGCAGATATTTGGCCTCCGATCCACAACATCGTCGTCGTCACGTCACCAATAGGCGACCAGGCACCTCCTGCGTTCGCAGCGATGACCACGATTCCCACAAAATACTTTCGGGTTTCCTTATTTGAAATCAATTTCCGAAGCAAGGTGACCATCACAATCGAAGTGGTCAAATTGTCTAAAACCGCAGACATAAAAAAGGTGATCAAACCCACTATCCATAGCAGTTTAATCACCTTTTCTGTTTTAATCAATCGAGAGACGAAGTTGAAACCCTGGTGGGCATCGACTAATTCGACTAGCGTCATCGCCCCTAACAGGAAGAATAAAATCTCCGAAGTAGACGCTAAGTGATGACCTAATTCGGAGGCATCCCCGGTAGAAATCGCATAAATTGTCCAAACAAGTACACCTGTAACTAAGGCTGTAGCCGTTTTATTTATCTTCAGAGGATGCTCGAAAGCGATGGCCAAATAGCCCAAAATGAAGATAAATATGGACGCGATTCCCATCTTATTTTAATTTAGCCACAGCCGCCTTGATGCGGTCGCAAGCTTCCACTAATTGCTCATCTGCTGCAGCGGTAGAAATACGCATACAATCCGGCGCACCAAATCCTGAACCTGCTACTGTTGCCACAAAGGCATCCGCCAATAACCAAGAACAGAAATCATCTGAATCTTTAATCACCGTTTTTCCATCGGTTTTACCGAAATAATACGAGATATCTGGGAACGCATAAAACGCGCCGTCTGGCATATTTACTTTAAATCCTGGGATCTCACGTAATTTCTCAACCACTAATTTACGACGGCGATCGTACGCCGCTTTCATTTCGTATGCGTGATCTAAGCTACCGTTGAAGGCTGCTACTGCCGCTTTTTGGGCGATCGAGTTCGTACCTGAAGTCACTTGACCTTGTAATTTTTCGATACCGTCAGCAATCCATTTAGCCGCCGCGATAAAACCAATTCTCCAACCCGTCATCGCGTGACCTTTCGCTACCCCGTTCACCGTGATGACACGCTCCTTGATTTCTGGAATCGAACCGATCGAGAAGTGACCGCCTTGGGTGAAATTGATGTATTCGTAGATTTCATCCGCTAGGACGAAGATATTTTCATGACGTGCTACTACGTTTGCGATGTCACGTAATTCTGATTCTGTGTAAACCGATCCTGTCGGGTTGTTAGGGGATGCGAACATCACCATTTTCGTTTTAGGCGTGATAGCTGCTTCGAATTGTTCCGGAGTTACTTTGAAATTATTGTCAAAAGCTCCTTGAACGATCACGGAAGTTCCTTCCGCTAATTTCACCATCTCCGAGTACGATACCCAGTAAGGAGAGAAGATGATCACTTCATCGCCAGGGTTAATCAAGGCTGCAATCGCGTTCGCTAAAGAGTGTTTTGCACCCGTGCTCACCACGATATTTTCTGAACCCCACTCTAGGTTATTATCACGCTTTAATTTATTCGCGATCGCCATGCGCAAATCTGGATAACCAGCTACTGGCGAATACCCGTGAAAACCGTCATCAATTGCCTTTTTCGCTGCCTCACAGATGTGAGCAGGTGTTTTAAAGTCAGGCTCTCCTACAGAAAGACTAATAACTTTGTGACCTTGAGCTGCTAATTCGCGCGCTTTTTTCGTCATCCCTAAAGTAGAGGATTCTTCTAATGCTTGAATTCTTTGGGCTAATTGTGCTTGTGACATGGTATCTAGAAACGAATATTTGTATATAAAATCGGATGCAAAATTACTTTTTTGCGGACGGATATGCTAATTAAATTTACAATAATTAGGCTGATATACCTTGTGCCAAAACCGCATAGGCCCCTTTCTCGATCTTCATCAATTCTTCGTGAGTCCCACGCTCGATGATTTCGCCTTGTTGAACGACTAAAATCTGATCAGCGTGTTGAATCGTAGACAAACGGTGTGCGATGACTAAAACCGTGCGATTCTCCATCAAATGGCTTAAAGCCTCTTGCACTAACTTCTCCGATTCGTTATCCAAAGCACTTGTGGCCTCGTCTAAAATCAAGATAGGTGGATTTTTCAAAACGGCGCGGGCGATGGAGATGCGTTGTCTTTGGCCCCCTGATAATTTAGAGCCTCTATCACCAATTACTGTTTCGTAACCTTCCGGATTCGCCGAAATAAAATCGTGTGCATTCGCAATCTTTGCGGCAGCTTGTACCTCTTCTAGAGTAGCCTCCGTCCCAAAAGCGATGTTATTAAATATCGTATCATTGAACAAGACAGATTCCTGGGTCACAATTCCCATCAAACCTCTTAAGTCGTCCAAAGGAATGTTTTTCAAAGGGATTCCATCCAAAGTAATGACACCTGACGATGGATCGTAAAAACGCGGCAATAAATCTGCCAACGTAGACTTCCCTCCGCCGGAAGCACCCACCAAGGCAATCGTCTTTCCTTTGGGGATATCGAAACTAACTTCTTTCAAAACGGAGCGCCCTTTCACATATTCGAAACCGACTTTTTGGAAGCTGATTTTATCCGTAAATTCATCTACTCTCGTAATCGGCTCCTCCGCTACAATTTCAGATTCCGTATCTAATATTTCAATAATTCGATCTGCCGAAGCGACCCCACGCTGAATGCCACTGAACGCATCCGCAATGGCTTTTGCCGGACGCATTACCTGGGAAAAAGTGGCTATAAAGGCAATGAACGTCGATGCCGTCAATTCTCCCTCGCCGCTAATCACTAAACTGCCGCCATATAACAAGATCCCCGTCACGACCAAAACCCCCAAACTCTCCGATGTAGGAGACGTTAACTCTTGGCGAAACACCATCTTCAACAAGGAATTCCGGTAGCGATCGTTCCCCGCTTGGAAACGCGCATCCATCATTTTCTCTGCCCGAAAGGCTTTCACCACCCGCATCGCTCCGAAAGTCTCATCCAACAAACTGATAATTCCACTCAAATGCTGTTGCACCTCCCCTGCGGCGCGGCGTAAACGTCTGGTAATCGTTGCAATCACAGAACCCGAAAGAGGCAAAATAATCAACGAAAACAAAGTCAGCTTCACCGACATACTTGCTAGGAAAACGAAGAATAAAATCAGCGTAAAGATCTCTTTAAAGGTCGCCGTGAAAGCGCGACCGATACTATTTTCGACCTCCTGAACGTCCGTCGTTAAACGCGACATCAGGTTGCCTTTCTTTTGCTCTGTAAAATAGCTCAAGTCCAGGCGAATCGCCCGCTCAAAAACCGATTGACGCAAGGAGGCAATCGTGTCTGCTTCGACTGTTTTGAGGACTCTTTGGGAAAAATACCGAAAGAAATTCGATAAAATAACTGAAACCATAATGGCTCCACAGGCATATTTCAACGCTCCAATCCGTCCAAAATTCTCCAAAGCACCATAGAAATAGTGATTAAACAAGAACGAAAAATAGGACGGCGTTAGTGAAAAAGCGGGTAAAACGCGGTAAATCTGAATATTTTCAGGAGCTGACTGGTTGAACAAGACGTTCAACAAGGGAATCAGCAAAGTAAAATTTAGAATGCCGAACAGACTCGCTAGCAAGGAAAAACCGAAGTATGGAAACACATACTTGCGGATCGAAACGGCGTAGCTTAATAAGCGAAAATATGTTTTCAATGCGGCTTTTTATCAAAATTTTGGTCAAATTACGACAATTTTCAGAAACAATATCCGAATGTCGC
>JBJTMW010000236.1:0-3111 GCA_046070715.1 Aquirufa sp.
GAGCTGCTGAAAGATAGAATAGTGGTTCCTAGCGCTAAAAGGCTAGATTTCTGAAGGAATTCTTGACGATTCATCGGGTTTTATAGGTTTAGTTTTTTGAATTTAGCCAAATTAAGGCAAAATCAAAACCTTTTGAGTCACTGAACCTTTCTCGGAATCATATTTCAACAGGTAATTCCCCGCACCCGGTAAAGGCGCCGGGATGCGTATGGTTTCACCAGCTTCCACGGAAATAGATGCGCCTAACATACGACCTGAAAGATCAAACCAGCGCAGAGTACCTTTGGATTTTGCGCGAACGTTCATAAGAGTAGTCGCCGGATTAGGCCACACATATAATTCCTCCGAGGGAACGATAATGTCCGAGGCGTTTTGGAACAATTGAACTCCGCCAGATGCAAGTCCGACTACGATGTCGATTTTACCATCGCGATTGAAATCGGCGGTGGATATTTGGGCATTTTGACCTACCTGAAAAGGCAAACGCTGAACCTCAAGTCCTAAACCGGACACATATACATACCCTGAAGCGTCTAACGTGATTTGCTCCGCATTGCCATCTCCGGTGATGTCCGCATAGGCAATCCCTCGAAAAGCGGTTTCGATTCGCTGATAGGGTTTGGACAAATCCTCCCCATCATACACCCGAGTGCCGCCTAAATAATCTAAAACCACGAGTTCCAATGAACCATCCTGGTTGATGTCATAAAGACGCGGCGTTTCCCGGAGACTCACGACATTCAACGGCTTTTCTTCGCCCAGCTGCCCACCGGAATAAGCTCGATAATACACCGCGGATCCTTTCAAATAATACAGCATCAGGCGAGCATTCACTACTTGTAATTGTATGCCAGAGGCTCCGGCCAGCGGCAGAAAATCCCGCGATTTAAACGCCAGCGTACCATTTACATTTTCATAGCATGTGACCGTGCTACTCCCAATCAACAAATCCAGATCACCATCACCCTCTACATCAAAAAAAACTGGCGAGGCATTATCGCCCACGTCGATCATTTCTTCTTGGAGAAAGGCCTTGGTTTTCAGCACCAAAGCACCATTTTCGGAGTGATAATAAGAGACCGTTTCCAAAGCCGGATTCAAATCCGGCAAGTGAGACGAGGCGATCAAATCCAGTGCCCCATCCCCATCCAAATCAATAGGCGATCCACTGGCAAGAGAAGGTACGACATGAGGAGCTCCGGCAGGAAAATTTTCCTCTGCTGCTCGGAATAAAGGTTTATCGCGCGTTCCCTCATTTTTCAAATAAATAAATCCTGGACAACCTACGTGACCAATGATCAGGTCAAAAATGCTGTTTTTATCCGGATCCCATAAGGCTAGCGTATTGCCAGCGTGTTGCACCGCCTCAGTCGATTGCGTGCTTAGTATGGATTCTGGGACAACATTGAACGCAATGTCTTGGCAATCATTCAGATAAAAATTGCCCCAATTCAGGGACTTGGTGACGTATTTCAAATCCCCCGTATTCTCATAATACGTGATGAAATGCCCAGCCGATTCGAAGGCCAAAATATCCAAATCGCCATCCCCATCCATATCCGCAATGGCCGGAATATCCGTCGCGCTGACATAGATATTGATCAGGCCATTTAGGCCAGTTGACTTGAGGGTCCCCGTTGATTTAGGGAAGTAATTGTTCAGGTTTGGATAAACCTGAATTCCTCCAGGAGTAGAAGTAAACAAATCCTTGTCCCCATCCCCATCGTAATCCAAGAGGTTCATCCAATTTTCGATGAGGGGAAAACGTTTTTGATAGCCGGGCGAATAGGTAAAACCGCCGTAAGCATTCTTCAGAAAAGTCTTCAAGTGTTGCGCACTTCGATCGAAAACGACAAGATCATGCTTCCCATCTTCGTCTAAATCGATGGAGAAAAATTGCACAGAATTAAATCCGCCAGCCCAGGGATTTTTTAGGCCGGAGACGGGAAAATTGATGATTTGGTCAAAGGAGATTTGTTGCGCTTTCAGCGAAAGCGATACGATAAACAGAAAGAAGACCAACCGAATTCTCATCGCCGTAAAGGTATTCAGAAATCAAAAAAAATATGTTACTTTACAGGGAATAACCTATCAAACCATGAAAAAAATAGTCGCATTTCTCTTGCTAGCCTTCGCGACACAAGCGCAAAATATCTCGATGAACAAAGCCGTCTTGAAAGATAAAATCAAGGGTGGTTGGGCTGGCCAAACGATAGGTGTGACTTTTGGAGGGCCTGTCGAGTTTCGCTACAACGGGACGATGATCAATTCCTACCACCCCATCCCGTGGTACGATGGCTATCTAAAGAATACGATGATCAACAATCCGGGTTTGTACGATGATTTGTATATGGATTTGACTTTCGTGGAAGTATTCGAAAAAGAGGGATTGAATGCGCCCATCGAATCGCACGCGAAGGCGTATGCGAATGCGGGCTATGCGCTTTGGCATGCAAATCAAGCGGGTCGTTATAATATCTTGAACGGCATGATGCCCCCAGCGTCTGGATACTGGGAAAATAATCCCCATGCGGATTGTATTGATTACCAAATCGAATGTGACTTTGCGGGTTTAATGTCACCGGGAATGCCCAATGCGGCATCGAAAATCTCTGATAAAATAGGGCACATTATGAACTATGGCGATGGGTATTATGGCGGGGTTTATTTAGGAGCCTGCTATACTTTGGCATTTATCAATAACGACATTAACAAGGTCGTTTCAGAGGCTTTGAAAACCATCCCAGCGAACAGCCAATATTACAAATGCATCTCAGATGTCATCAAATGGCACAAACAATACCCGAATGACTGGACAAAAACCTGGTTAGAAGTACAAAACAAATGGGCAAACGACATCGGTTGTCCGGATGGCGTTTTCGCTCCGTTTAACATCGATGCGACCGTGAACTCCGCTTATGTCGTAATGGGATTATTGTACGGGAACGGGGATTTCACCAAAACCCTAGAAATTTCCACACGTTGCGGGCAAGACGCGGATTGTAATCCATCGTCTGCGGGAGGAATTTTGGGAGCCATGATCGGATACGATAAGATTCCGGCTTACTGGAAATTAGGCTTGAAAGAGGCGGAAGACATCGACTTCAAATA
>JBJTMW010000237.1:0-11649 GCA_046070715.1 Aquirufa sp.
GCTCCTGGACACCATTGGAAGCGTCTCATTTAGTGAATCCTAATTCCGGAATTGACGCGGTAACTTTGAAAGATGGTCGCCATGTGCTCGTCTATAATCCAGTGCAAAAAGGCCGATCTCCTATCTCCGTTGCCATTTCTACGGATGGGAAGATCTGGAAAGACATCGCCACAGTAGAAAATGAACCGGGGCAGGAATTCTCCTATCCAGCAGTCATTCAAACCAGTGATGGCAAGGTGCACATCACCTATACCTGGAAACGCCAGAAAATAAAGCACGTTATTCTCTCGCTTTAATGGCATTACTCGACCTTTTTCTGATCCTGTTTTACCTACTAGCGATGGTAGGAGTAGGCGTCTATTTTTCACGAAAAAATCAGAGTTCTGAACAGTTCACGACAGCCTCCGGATCCATTCCTGGCTGGGCCTTAGGATTGAGTTTTTATGCTACTTTTTTAAGTGCGATTACATTTTTAGGAGATCCAGGGAAATCATTTGGGGGAAATTGGAACCCCTTTGTTTTTAGCCTATCGATTCCGCTGGCGGCCATCATCGCCACCAAATTTTTTGTTCCTTTCTACCGAGAAAGTGGTGAGATTAGTGCCTACACACATTTAGAAAAACGGTTTGGGAATTGGGCGAGAACGTATGCAATGGCCTGCTTCATTCTGACCCAGCTGGCCAGAATGGGGACGATCTTTTATGGCATTGCGCTGACTTTAAACGCGCTAACGGGGATCGATATGCGACTGATTATTCTAGTGGCGGGGCTTTGCATTATTCTTTATACGGTGCTCGGTGGGATGAAAGCGGTGATCTGGACAGAGGTTATTCAGGCGGTACTTAAGACGCTAGGAGCGGGAATGATTCTCCTGTTAATTGCACAGAAAACACCCCTCAGCGCGATTATTGATCGAGGTATACAGGAGGATAAATTTAGCCTAGGGTCCTTCGGTTTTGATTTTCAGACGAGTTCTTTTTGGGTGATTTTAGCCTATGGGTTTTTTATCAACCTGACAAATTTTGGAATAGACCAAAACTATATTCAGCGTTACCATACGGCTAAAAATCCACGCGATGCGGCGAAAAGTATTTGGCTTTGTGTGCTGTATTATGTGCCTGTTTCCTTCCTGTTTTTCTTTGTCGGAACTGCACTTTATGTTTTTTATGGGGAGAATCCCGCCCTTATTCTCGAATTAAAACAGCAAGTTTCACTGGAAAAAAACATTCCATTGGATGCCTTACAAGCGAGTGATTATGGAGACCGCGTATTGCCTTATTTTATGAAAACCCAAATACCGAGCGGTTTCCTCGGACTCCTGATTGCTGCCCTGTTGTCTGCGGGAATGAGCACCATGAGTTCAGGCATGAATAGTTCCGCGACCGTGTTTTTGAAAGACTTCTATTTGCGTTATATCCACCCGACAGCAGATGCCAAAAAACAGTTTCAAGTATTGTTACTGGCTACGACAGGAATGGGCGGATTGGGTATCCTATTTGGCATGAGTATGATGGGCGTAAAAAGCCTTTTAGATGTGTGGTGGAAACTTTCTGGGATTTTTGCGGGAGGTATGTTAGGGATCTTTTTGTTGGGCTATTTAGCTCCTAAATTAGGGCAGGTAGAGGCTAAAATCGCCGCAGGATTAGGCGTAATACTCATCGCATGGATGTCGTTCAAAGAGTCCTTGCCTACTTATTTGCAAATTCCCTTAGACACTAAAATGACCGTAGTAGTAGGGACGGTAAGCATTGTGGGAATAGGCCTTTTCATTCAAAAAATGCGTGCCCGATGAGAAATGAAAAATGTCCTACCATTTTTGAATCGCCCAGACAACTTGTATATTGATAAAAATCTAAACCTATGAAAAAAAACCTCTTACTCGCGTTACTTTGCGTTAGCACCTTAGCTTACGGCCAGACGTATACCCCATCCCCTGCTAATCTGGCGGCGAGGACGGATTTTCAAAACAATAAATACGGTCTCTTCGTCCATTGGGGCATTTCCTCCCTGCTGGCCGATGGCGAATGGGTGATGAATAACCGGAAGATTCAAAAGAAAGATTACCAACGCCTTTTGAAGGGCTTTTATCCGTCTGAATTCAACGCCGCGGAATGGGTCTCTATGGCCAAGCATTCCGGGATGAAATACATCATTTTCATTACGCGCCACCACGATGGTTTCTCGAATTGGGACACACAGCAATCGGATTGGAAGATTACGAACACGCCATTTAAACGGGACGTGCTAAAGGAATTAGCGGCTGAATGCAAGAAGCAGGGGATTAAATTAGGTTTATACTATTCGACGTTAGACTGGTACCGCGATGATTATCCACGGGAAACGGGGCGCACGGGCCAAAACTCCGGCAGAACGGGAAAGAGTGATTATGCCTCTTATTTGAAATTTATGAAGGCGCAGTTAACGGAGTTATTGACGAACTATGGCGAGATTTCCAACATCTGGTTCGATGGCCATTGGGATCAAACGAATCCGGAGGGCAATCAAGATCGCAGCTCGCGAATTGACTGGAAATACGATGAAATCTATGGATTAATTCACTCCATCCAGCCGGCCTGTATGATAGGGAATAATCACCATTTGGATCCGATTCCAGGAGAGGATTTCCAAATGTTTGAACGGGATCTTCCGGGTGAAAACCTGCACGGATTGAGCTTTCAAACGGCCTCCACTTTGCCTTTGGAAACCTGCGAAACCATTAACGGCGCTTGGGGATATAATATGAACGACCACAAGTACAAAACACCTGAAAAAATTCACCAACTTTTAGTAGGTGCGGCGGGTCGCAATGCGAACTTATTATTGAATGTGGGCCCCATGCCTACAGGCAAAATTCAGCCGGAATTCACGGATAGTTTAGCCGTAGTAGGCAAATGGCTAGCAGCGAATGGCCGTTCCGTGTATGGAACGCGCGGGGGTCCTTTAAAACCTCAAACATGGGGAGTGACAACAGAAAATGCAAGCAGCGTTTTCGTGCATTTGTTCCAAAAACCGAGCGAAGAAAGCCTATTCATTCCAGGCAAATACAAGAAGGCTTCCGTTTTAAATGGCGCCGCTGTAAAAGCTAAAATTGAGCAGGATGGATTGCGTATGTTAGTAGCTGATCTACCAGCAGGAACGCAGGTGCTAGAACTCTACAAATAGAAAGAGGGGCCGCTTCCTTTATTAGCGGCCCCTCTTGTTTTATCTCAATGCTCCGTAGATGATGTTTTCTACTTTTTCTTGGTAATCGCCATGCGAATTAGGCGTGTGCTGTGTCATAATGAGGACAATCATTTTCTCCTTAGGATCTGCCCAATAGGTGGTTCCGTAATAGCCTCCCCAAGCAAAAGATCCTTTATTGCGCATCTTACGATTAGCTGATTTCTCCCCCGTGATTTGGAAACCTAAACCATAATCGTCATTTCCCATATTGAAGTTAGGGCTCACCATCAGCTCAGCTGTACGACGGCCTATGATCTGTTTCCCATTGTATTTCCCTCCGTTCAGGATACATTGCAAGAAGATCGCGTAATCAAAAGCGGTAGAGGATAGTCCAGCGCCGCCAGAGAAGAAGGTCTTTTTAAACAAGGGATAATTAGGGTTAATGCCGCGGTAAGTAGGTGCCCAAGGGATGATTTGGTGTTGTTCATTTTCCGTGTAAACGGTAGGCAAGCGCGACCCTTTGTCTGCTGGCACATTAAAATACGTATCCTTCATTCCCAGCGGAACAAATACGTTTTTCGTCAAATAAGCCTCTAAGGTCTCTCCACTAATCACCTCAATTAGGCAGCCTAAAACATCCGTGTTCAAACCGTAGGTGAATTTCTCACCCGGTTGGTGAATTAAAGGAAGGGTCCCCAATTTTGTTACGGCTTGTAATAAGGTGGTGTTGTTATCTCCCAGTCCAGAAGGAACTCCGGCTTTCGCATAAATCGCCTTCATTTTATCGGATCCGATTCCTGCATAGTCTAAGCCGGAAGAATGCGTTAACAAATCGCGGAAAGTAATTTCGCGCTTCGCCGGTTCCGACGTATAACTGGTATCAGCGGCATTGAAATCCTTCAATACGCGCGGCGATTTGAACGACGGAAGGAAGTCAGAAATCGGTTGATCGAGACGCAATTTACCTTGTTCGAAAAGCTGCAAGATCCCTAAGCTGGTTAAGGCTTTCGTCTGCGACATGATGCGGAAGATTGCATCTGCTGGCATTGTTTTTTTGCTCGCTAAATCCGCGTAGCCGTGGCCCTTGTAATGCACAAGTTGATTGTTCTTCACGATCAACGTAACCGCCCCCACTAAGTGGTTTTTTTCCACGTAGGATTTCAATAGGGCGTCTACCGCTTCTAGTTTTTTCAGGTCAAAATCTGCCGTAGGTTGCACCACCGGCGATAAAACTTGCGCCGCTAGCGAGAGCGGAAGCAAGAAGAGAAGTAAGAGTTTTTTCATTCGTCTGTTTTGATTTTCGAGTTAAAAGGAAGGTTTAATTGGTAGGCAAAAGATTGGTCCTTGTCATTTTCTAACACGTCTAATCCATACTGAATTTTGTCCATCGGTGTGGCATCGAAGGTGCCGAAAAGGCGATCCCAAAACGCAAAGATATTCCCATAATTCGAGTCCGTCTGAGGACGCTCGAAATGGTGATGCACCTTGTGCATATTAGGCGAAATGATCACGTAGGAAAGGGCCTGATCGAGCCAAAGCGGCAGCCGAATATTAGCGTGATTAAACTGCGATAAAACAACACTTAGGCTTTGGTACAAAAACACGATCCACATAGGCGCTCCACATACTAATATCGCTAAAATGGCGAAGACTGCGCGAATCACACTTTCTCCTGGATGGTGGCGATTCGCCGTGGTTGTGTCCACCTGCGTGTCTGCGTGGTGTACCATATGGAATTTCCACAGTACCTTGATTTTATGTTCAATTAGGTGAACTAGGTAGGCTCCCACTAAATCCATAAGCAATAATCCCACGAGTAGGAAGGCCCAACTAGGCAAGGCAAACCAATGTAAAATGCCAAAATTCGCCTCCACCGTCCAATCGCTAGCCGCCACTAATAGCCGCGCAAATGGGAAATTTATCGCAATGGTCGTGAAGGTCAAAAAGAGATTCAACTTCGCGTGCGCCCATTTATTCCCCTTGAAATTCACTAAAGGTATTCCGGTTTCAATCAACCAAAATAACATAATTCCCGCCGCTAAAATCAAGCCGCGGTGTGCACTAGGAATGGTAGCAAAATAGGATTCGATCATCATTTTTTCTCGTTACGTAAAACATACACAAAGTTTTTCACCGTAGGCCTTTTGTCATAAAAGTCCAAAATGTAATAGTAAGTTCCATCAGGGACTTGACCTGTTTTCTCAAACAAAGAAGTACCCTTGGATGTTTCGCCGGCCCAATTGTTTTGGTAATTATCGGTCTCGTACACCAGATTCCCAATGCGATCAAATATGGAAATGTGATTCGGGATAGGCTTCGTCAATAGCCCCTCAAAGATCAACGCATCATTTTTCCCATCTCCATTAGGGGAAATCCCTTGGGGCTCGAAGAACGGACAAGGGTCTGGATCCAAGCGATTTTCGATCCCATCTCCATCGCAATCCGGCTTGTATTTTAACGGATTTTCCTCGTCCTCATCATAGATACCGTCCCCATCCGTGTCCAAGGTTCCTGCCGAAACCACCGTCACGGTAAGCGAAGTCGTGCTATTGCAACCCGTGTTATTTGTTCCCTTAATGGAATAGGTGGTGGTTTTCAAAGGGTTCGCGATTACCACCGCCTTGTCTACCGCGGAAAGTCCATAGCGCGGCGACCAAGCATAGCGATCCGCCCCAGACGCCGTGATGGTCAGACTGGACCAGCGCACTACTTGGGCCGGATTAGGCACAAAGGTGATCACTGGAATGGGATGAATCACCACCACCGTTCCGGAACTGTAGGCTGTTCCACAGACCGGTTGAGTGATGACGGCGCGGAAGTATTTGGTATTAGGTAAATTAGTAGCCGTATAGCTTGAATCCGTATTCGCGATATCCGCCACCCCTACGAGAAAATCCGGTGTATCCGCCGATTGCCATTTGGCAATCGTTCCAATGTGCCCACTCAACTTCATCAATTGGCTATTTTTGTCCCCGCAAAAGGTCCCTGTTCCGGTTAATTTCCCCCCGGCGATTTCCTCCGTCCGAACCACTACCGAATTCGTAAATTCTAGGCTATCCACGGTCGTTCGTGCCCCCCGGCGGTAATAATAAGTGGTTTTAGAAAGCGGTGGCGTATAGGTTTTAGCCGTAGCGCCGGAAATCGCTGAAAAATTGATATTATCTGTACTCACTTGCCAACTGTAGGTAATGGGCCTTGGAACGCCATATGCATCTAGTTTCGAGCTAAGCGGGACTGGTTTCGCGGGATAACAGAGTGCTTGGTCAGAAGCTATTTCTCCAGGCCAGAGGTAAGGAAGAATCGTCACAGTATCCGTCTGTATGGCATTTACGCCATTGATGGTAAACCGAATAATGGCGGTTCCGGCAGTCAGGCCGCCCGTTAAAACAGCGGAATAGGTACCGTTGTTATTGTTGACCACCGCTGACACAGTTCCTAAAGTAGAGGAAATCGTGACCACCCCACCATTCCCCGTCAAATTATTCCCTTTAAAGTCTTTTAATTGAACAAAAAGGGTGGAGTAATCTTTGTTGTTGGCTTTGATGGTTTTAGGACTCGCATTAATGGTGGATGTACTTGAATCTGCCACAATAGGGACTGCGCCACACAAATCGATGGTAGGTGTTTGATCGCAATTAAAGATCGGTTCTTTGGCATCAAAAGAAGTACCATCTCCCATCGATCCGTTAATTCGGTGCCCCACATAGCAGAATTTCGAGCTTCCTTCCTTCACGTACAAAAGCGTATGCCCTCCCATTTCAGCAAAAAGTGCTTTATCTACCCCTTGGTTAAATCCCCCGGCTAATCCTGGATCATAGGACGCATTTTCAACCGGCCGTCCCAGCATGTTGCGCGCATTATAACCCCAGGAATATAAATCCCCTGATTTCGTGATCGCGGACGCCGCAGGTACCGAATTACTGTGTTCTTGTACCGTGACAAAAATAACGTTCGTTAGATAATCATTAGGAGCTGCGGATTTCTGCGCTTGCACCCAACTTAAATGCACTAAATCACGGGTAAAAGCTCCACACTGGTAGTTTTTATTATCTCCCATCGTGTACAAGTTCCCCGAGTTACTCAGCACGAAATACGTATTGTATGAACTTCCCCCTGTGATTCCTCCGGTTACCCCTATCATCTTGACCCCTTTCGTTTTCACGTCTCCGGGCAATGTCATTTCCGTGGCATAGGAGCGGTAAGCAGCAGCGGTTCCATCCCCTAAAAAAGTGGTCGCACCCCACGTGTACAATTTGCCATCAGACGTTTCGGCAATAAAGGCATTGTAGTTCGCTCCGGCCGATTGTCCCCGGACATTTTTAACCCCTGTTAAGTAAGTGGTGGCATTTAATTTAACGCGCTGCCAAGTGTTTTGGCCAGTCGTTCCCGGCAGCGCCCCATTTCCATCCAGCGCACCGGATAAGTACCCTAATACAAATACATCCCCTGATTTACTCAACAAGACTAAGGTGCGGTAAACAGCAAAAAGCATTTTCACATCCTGTGGTTCTAATCCTGCTGGTAATCCAATAGGAGAAGATCCTACAGGTGGCGTAATTTGCGCAACGCCAGGGGAAGTGGTCAGTGTGGGACTAAACAAAGAACCTACAGCACCCCACGCAAACAAACCGGTCGAGGTTAGCACGGCGGCTTGGTCAATGGAGGCACCGGTATTCGTTCCCCCTATTCCTGCTTTGTAGATGGTACCTGAAATGCCTGAATAATTCGTGGTATTGATTTCCAAGGGAGTTAATTGGCCGGTCAAACCCGTAGGCGCCATATTAGCTCCCCAAATAGAGTATTCCCCCGTACTCTTTATTGCCACCGATGCATGGTAACCACTGATGATTTTATCGTAAGGGTCGTTTACGTTACATTGGGCCGATACATCGAGTAGGGCACTAAAAAATAGGATCATCCAGCCCCATACCCTAGAGTAATCGTTTCTGCCAAATGATCCCATTGTCTATTTCAATTTTAGTTTTAAACCCTAAATATAGGCTTTAAAAATTGAAATATATTATTTGATAATTCTAATTTCAATGCGGCGATTCAATGCCATTCCAGCCTTCGTTTTATTCGAGGCTACTGGCTTGTCCTCCCCATAGGCATTTACTTTCAAACGAGCAGCGGCAATGCCGTTTTTCACAAGGAATTTCGCGGCACCTTGAGCTCTAAACCGTGACGCTTTCAGGTTATTTTTAGAGGTACCATAGGCATCCGAGTGCCCATCAATCCGCACATTAATTTCCGGACGTGCCGTTAATGCAGAGGCCACGACTTTCAACTTAGCCTGCGATTCTGCCGTTAATTCCCATTGGTTATTCATGTACAGAATGGTCGTTTCTGCCATGGCTTCTTGCTCTGCTTTCAGCTGAGCTGCCGCTTTCGCCTCTGCCTCCGCTTTCGCGATGGCCTCTGCTTTTGCTTTCGCTTCTGCGTCTGCTTTTGCTAAAGCCTCTGCCTTTTCTTTTGCTTCCTCAGCTGCTTTCTTGTCTGCCATTGCGCGCGCTAAGCGATCCTGCTCAGCCGCCTCAGCCGCTGCTTTCGCGGCGGCTTCCTCGCGCGCTTTCGCTGCCGCTGCAGCCGCTTCCTCTTCAGCCTTCTTCTTCGCAGCTTTCCAACCAAAGTGATAGACTAGACCAAAGGACGTGCTGTTATTCGAACCGCGCACGGACGCTACTTTCATCCCTGCCTCGGTGGATTGAGCCATGGGAACTGCTAAATTCGATTGAAAAAGGAGGGAGAAATTTTTCGATACTTTCAGATCCACGCCCACTCCTCCTAAGGCGCTCAGTTCATAGGCATTTCCCGGAAAACCATAGTCCCGACGAGCGAAGGCCTCTGCCCCTATTTGGAAGAAGGGTTGAAACACGGACGTCTTTTTGCGCGGTGCTACGAAATAGCGCATGCTTGCCCCCGCCGAGACAAATTTGCCATTCCAGACACCAGGACTAAAAAAATCCCCTTGAAAGCCGGCTAAGGAGGTATAGACCACGTCCATCTGTGCTGACTTCCGTTTAGAAAACTGTAGGCCTAGGTTAGTGTAGGCATTGAATTCATCTTTACCCGTAGATCGGTTATTCGTCCAAAGATCCGTGGGTCCTCCTATGATGACAAGCGTCTTGTCGTTTTCTTGTGCCTGAATGGCTCCACTCAGGAGCAAAAATCCGAGTAAAAATTTTTTCATGATATGTTATTTACAGTGCTGTGCTATGGCTGCTGCAGCGTCTGGATATCCTTTATTTTGTGATCTGGCGAAACTGGCACAAGCATCCGCTTTCTTTCCCATCGAAAGCTGAGACATTCCTGCAAAGTAGGCAGATTTACCGGTATTGTTTCCCGGGTGTTGTTCGGATTTGGCAAAATAGAACAAACTTTCTGCGAATTTTTTCCCGGCATAATAGCAGATGCCCACGTTTTCCAAGTGGGAGAAATTTCCTGGATCCAGTTGTGAAAGTTCCTGGTAGATGGCCGCCGCTTGTACGTATTTCCCTTTTACGAATAAGGAATTCCCTTTTGCCATTAATCCTTGCAAATCCCGATTACCACCGCGCAAGATATTTTTCGTGGGATTTAAAAGTGCGGTATCCCCTGGAAATTTTTTCAGGGTGGCCTCTAATTGAGCCAATAGGCTTTTATCAGCTCCTTGCTTCACCTCGAACATCCCTAACAAGTATTGATTCCAAGTTAACGCATTGTCATTGTGTACGTCTAATGATACCTGTAAGGCCCGCTTAATCTCATTCGTGTCTTTTAATTTCGCGGAGGTGAAAATCATGTTCTTGTAATAACTAGACGCACGCGGCCAAGCGTCAAAAGCCCTTTTCGCATAATAATGAGCCGAATCCATTTTGTTCAAGGAAGCATAAATGGAGGTACGCAAAAAGTCATTGTAATGTAAAAAGGGATTGTCGTTCTCACTTTCCCTCAATACCCGCAAGGCATCATCCCAGCGTTTATCGCGGATATAATAGCGAGAAAGCATGGCTTTCATGGGTAAAGTAGATGACGACAGATTAGGCAAGTCAGGTAATTTCTCTACCTCGATGGTGGCCATTTTAGGGTCTGCGTTCACTTCGCCCATGACGAATTTTTGGATCTTTAAGGACTCAAAGGTCTCGTTCGCGATGTAGATGGATGGGGCTAATAGTGCGACGCCTGCTATCAAGTAAACGATGGGTAAGGCGCGGAAATTCAGGGTGGATTTCTCTAAAGGTAATAGGACCAAAGCCGCTGACAGCGAAAGCATCGTCTGCATGGCCGTTCGTTCCGCTGGGAAGTTTAAGAGGGCGTCCACACCATAACAAGTAACTGCTAAAAAGGCGATGATGATCATCCGTTCGTCACCCCGTTTTTTGGCCAAAAAATGTACCGTATAATAGAACAGAAGTAGGAACATTCCCACGAAACTAAGTCCACCGATGACCCCTAAATCAGCAAACATCTCGATGAAATCATTGTGGGCATGGTAGGGCACAAATAATTCATTAGCTAGTTCTCGCTCATAAGGAATAGACGCTAATTTCCAGTTCCCATAGCCGGCGCCTGTTATGGGATGATGCAGGGCATAATCTGCAGCCGTTCCCCACAAATGAATCCGGGAATTTTGCTCACTCGCGATATTGATATCTCCAATACGCTTTGTTACCGTACCATAACCTCCTGAACTTTCTTGCCCGGCCACTGCTAATTTCAAGCGCATATTTGCCCCCAAAATCGCTAACACTGCCGGAATTAAAACAAAGAGTAAAGCCGGTTTTAACGCCGATTTTTGTTTCCAAATCAGTCCCGCAAATAACAAGACGGTAATCAAAGCAAAGCCCACATAGGTAGAGCGGGTATTCAATAAAAAAAGGCCAAAGGTCCCTAAAAACAAGGCGATGATGCCGGCGATTTTGCCCAGCCATTTGGCAGACATACTCACATACATGGCAAAGGGAATGAGAATCAATAAGGTCGCCGCGGTCACGTTCTTATTTCCATGGTATTTATTCAATCCAAGAATAGCCATATCCAGATTCATCGTGCGCAAATTCGCGCTAAACCCCTTAATGACATAAATCGCATCAAAGAACAAAAGGGCCGTAATGGCATACGCTATCCCTGTAAATAGAAACGCGCTATCTTGATTATAATACAGAATCGAGAGATTCAGAAAGACGAAATAAGTAGTGATCAATCGGGCCAAAGTCACCAAGGTCTCCGTGGGGTTAATCGCATAGAAATACGACCCTATCGCCCATAGAACCAAAAGCGAAAACACCCACGTAAACTTGTAGGCAAGCACTTGTTTGATCGCCTCCTCGTAAGCCTTATAACGTATCGCCACAAATGCCAAAATCCCCAAACTCAAGGTGCTGGAATACAGCCACTGCGCACCCATCACGTCTGATCCTCCCATGTCTGGGATGAAATAGACCGCGAGGTAAAGGACGCTGGCGATAATGGCGATGAAGGTGGAGAAGGTGGGTTTCATGGGGGGGG
>JBJTMW010000238.1:0-3786 GCA_046070715.1 Aquirufa sp.
CGACTGCGGCTTCGGCGCGTGCGAATTTAGGGTTGCGAATTGGGTTGGATGTTCAAGCACCGCTTATTTCCGGCACGGATTATCAGGTGCCACTAGTAGCAGGCACTGACTACCAGCGTCCGTTAGTTTCTGGCATAGATTATCAAAGTCCTATACGGCCAGGGATAGATGTTCAAGTACCCCTAGTAGCCGGGATCAATTACCAAATACCACTGATTGCTGGGACTGATTATCAAGCCCCCTTAACAGCTGGGACAGACTACCAGGTGCCGCTTTCCGCGGGTTCAGGAATCACCCTAACCGGAAACACCATCCAAGTCACCGGCTTAACCACCGCGAACCTTTCCGCCACCGCTAGCATCACCAATGGCCAATTAGCAAACCATCAAATCACTTTGGGATCAACGAATACCATTTTGGGAGGCACGTATACCAGCATGTCTGGATTCGAAACAATAAGTGCAACAAATTTTGTGGGGGAATTGACGGGAAATGCGAGTACGGCCACCGCGGCTTTGACCGCAGTAAGTGCCGAGTCCGCATCATCAGCGTTTTCAGCCACCTTTGCCACCACAGCCCTAACCGCAAATTCCGCATCGACGGCTATTTCAGCCACTTTCGCCACAACTGCCCTAACCGCAAACTCGGCCAGCACCGCCATAAGCGCCACTTACGCTACTACCGCGAATACGGCCACCACCGCGAATACTGCAATTTCAGCCACCTTTGCCACCACAGCCTCCACCCTTTCAACCCCCCAAACCATTTTCGGCTTTCCCTTCGACGGAAGCGCCGCTTTATCAGGGGTCATTTCACCCACCTACGGTGGAACTGGAATCAATAATGGAAGTAAAACGATCACCCTCGGGGGTAACCTAGTGACCTCCGGCAACTATTCCACGACGATAAATACCACAGGTATCACGAACATTACGCTTCCTACGTCGGGAACGATGGCGACGCTTGCTGGGACCGAAACCTTGACGAACAAGACCTTTGTGAACTCTAGTTTAACCGGTACTCTAACGCTGGGTGGAACAGCATTTCCATCCACCTCGGGTGCCACGGGTCAAGTCTTGAGTCTAAGTTCCTCCGGTGTGGCGAGCTGGACAAGCGCCTTGAGAGATGGCTTTGATGAGACCACCGCGACGGGTTCCGCGGGGAATTTAGTAGCCGTAACAGCCGGTCAAACCAACTTTACGCTGTCGCAGACGCCGCACGCAAGCACTAAACTGAAGATGTATGTGAACGGTATTTTAATTAGCCAAAACGCCTACAGCTACAAGACCACAAGCGCATTTTCGACGAACGCGACAGTGCCTACGCCTTATTTGGCCTACAATACAGCAAACAATGGCTCCTATGTGATTGCCCTAGGAGATCGCATTCAATTCGTTTACTCATACTAGGATGAAGAAGCTAATCATCCTATTTGTGTTTTTTGCACTGCAACTTCAAGCCCAAAACAGCAATCTCTCCATCGTTTCAGGCGCCACAAGTGGAGGAACCTGGTCGCCACTTTTATCAGCGGCGACGACAGGGACGACCTATACTTTTACGCCGAATGCAGACAATGCGACCGTCAGCGTGACGGAAATAGATGATTTGTTGCGGGTGAAATACAGCCATGTCATCATTAATACGGTTTGCTCAGCTTGCACCCAAACGGGTCAAATCGATTTTAACACTGCCCTCAGTTCCTACAATCAAAATGGCGTTTTGAATAGTAAAACTTTAACTTTCAATGCTTCGGCGGATGTGAATATCGGGAATCCTGTTACACTTCGTTCGACGACTACTTATGCCGGTAATTTAGGGTTCTTGAGTTTGGTCATTAATACCCCAGGGAACATCAATGTAACTGCTGAAATTTTACTGAACAACACGTCAGAGGTAGGGAGTTCCGTGATTTTAACACAAGGGGGATCCGTAACCTTGAATTCAACTGCTGGATCCGTGAAAGTGACTGGGAACATCAATTGCAGTGGAACAAACAATACGACTAATTCAGGCCTTTACAATGGAACGGGTGGTTCGATCACCATCAAAGGGCCGGCTGGCGTTAGTATTTCTGGTAGCGTGGTTTCGACCAGTAGGATAAATTATGCGGGTGCGATTACGGTTTTGGATGGTAATGCGACCGTTACGACGGGTGGAGCTAATGATGGAATTAGCGGTGTCATGAACGGGGGAGCCTTCAAAAAAATGGGGTCGGGTACCTTGAAGTTGAGTGGGACGAATAATGCGGTATCGTCTTCTGAGCTGGCGGAGGGGACTTTGCAATTAGCGGGAGGGACGGCTTTGCCGGACTTTACTACGCTGACATTTACGGGGGCAAACACGACCTTGGATTTAAACGGAGTTTCAGAATCGATTGGTTCGATTGCGAGTAGCAGTGGCTACGGCAAAGTGACCAGTAGCGTGGCGGGGAATATCACGTTAACGCTAGGCTTGAGTAATCAGAATACGGTGTATACTGGTTTGATGGAGGATGGCTTGGGAGTTTTGTCTTTGGCCAAATACGGAGAATATTTTTCCCTCGGAAATAGCGTCAATAACACCGCGAACACCTATTCTGGCATCACGACTATTTATGCGGGAACCTTATCTATCTACAACAGCCGCTCCTTGGGAAGTACGAGTGGTGGAACGGTGGTGCGCGGAACAGGGAAATTAGCGCTCTATAATAACATCAATGTGGGTGCAGAGGACTTAACCCTGAACTTAAATGGGGTTTCGCTGTCTAATGTCAGTGGCGATAACACGTATGGAGGGGCTATTTCTTTAGGCCAAAACACCACCATCAACAGTACCGCCGGCACCCTCACCCTGACACAAACTATGACTGGAACGAACGTCTCTTTAGCCACGACCGGTGCTGGTTCGCTGACGCTCAGTGGGACCTTGACTTTGGGGACAGGTGGCATTTCAAACAATATGGGTGTTTTTTCGCTCTATTCTGCGAATAATTATAGCGGAGCAACGACGGTGTCTAGTGGCATTTTACACATACGAAATAGCGGAGCTTTAGGTTCGAGCGCTGTTACGGTGGCACTAGGCGGAAGTTTACAATTACAAGGCGGGATTGTGGTATCCAATGCGCTAAGCCTAAACGGAACAGGACCCTTAGGGACTGGCGCTCTCCAAAGTGTGGCAGGGATAAATGCTGTGAGTGGCACGATTACTTTGACGGGCGACACTCGAATTAATGCAGACTTAAATAGTTCTCTAACGCTTAACAGCAATATTAGCGCAGGAGCCATTGCCTTAACGGCGGGAGGAGCAGGAAATGTCCTTTTGAATGGTAGTTTGAGTGGAAACGGAAGCCTCGCTTATACCTGGGGAACAAGTCCTATTCAGCTCAATGTGGCCACGAGTTTGATCAAAGATGGTACAGGATCACTGACCTTGAATAGCGTAAATAGTTATACCGGAGCAACGGTTTTAAGTGGAGGTTTTGTCATTTTAGGGGCTTCGGAGGTCATTGCGAACACCTCCGCCTTTTTATTCAACGGCGGGAGCTTGCGCACGGGCGGGTTTTCGGAAACGGTGGGAAATGTTTCCCTTTTAGCAAATGGATCCACGATTGAATTAGGGGCTAATGCGCATACCTTGCGATTTGGGCCGAGGCAATATTTAGACTACAAAATGTTGACTATCAAAGGCTGGCTGGGCACGGCTGGGAGCGCCGGAACCGGTGGCCGAATTTTCATAGAGCCGAGTCCACTTTTGAGGCGATCCGAATATGAACAACTAAAATTTACCTATTATGCTACCCTAGTAAAT
>JBJTMW010000239.1:0-10740 GCA_046070715.1 Aquirufa sp.
GCGGCTAGCTTACTTCCTGCTAATACATACGATTTAGGAGTCGCAGCTGATTTCCACAAATTGGCTTGGGAACTCAAGTTATAAATCACCCGCGCTGCTTCGAAATCATCGATAAAGGCATTCCCTTGCACCCGATCGTTAACATTCGGGATTAGTTTCGCAAACTCTCCTTGGAAATCAATTACTGAGGTTTCCTTGGTAGAAATCAAAGGTAACTTATCCAAGAAACGTGTAATACCTTGTGAATTCTGAAGTATAGTGGCATCAAAACCAAGTAAAGTATTGTTTACCGGCTCATTCCCCATGGCGACACGTCGGAAAAAGGCAGGCGGGCTTTCGGACATGTTTTGGATGGTAGCACCTAAATGGATATTCTTACCCAAATTATAGTCCAATCGAGTACCTAAAAGCGTCCTTATTTGATTTGAGAATAAATCCGGCTTCTCATAACACACCTTAATCTCTCTTCCGGAGGCGAAAACTCCTTCGTTCATAATTTTCACCCGTCCAGATTGCGGCTCCACAATATAATCCGTTCCTGCGGCTAGTGATTGACCTCCCGCCGTTACCGTCACAGATTTTGCTTCTACGCCAAAAGGCAAGGCAATATCACCACCAGCACCAGACTGAAAAGTACCTTTGATAAAAAACTTATTCTTGGTGGATATTTGGGCTGCATCGGTTTGTGTTCCGGTGTACAATTTATCGTAAACGTATTTAACGACTAAATTGGATTCAGCAGACGTAAACTTCGCGCGCAAATTGGTCCCAAAGGGTTCCAGAACAGGGAAAATAATCTTACCTGATTTGGAGTCTACCGTAATATCCTCGATGTAATCAAAATTACCATCCGGCTGAGGATCCCCTGCAAAATTCAATTTATCTAAGCCTAAGACCTTGACGAGTGGTATATCCTTAAAATTCGTCCCCTCAATTAGGTTACTATTATCAATCCCCGTCGCGTCATCCTTGTACACAATGCGTAACTGAAAATTCTGTTTAGTTAAGGCAGACGTATTCAGGGAATAGATATTCTTCATCATCAAGTCCCACATCGGATGTGGTTTACCGGTGCTACTAGAATTCAAATTGTTCCGAATCGTACTCGATTTCAACATTTTTAGAATCAATACCTCATCATCTTGACGGGCCTGGTAATCCTCCGTGAGCTCCCCTACTTTGTATTTACGCCCGTTTAAGGTGTATTCATAAGAAACAGCTAACACCTCATCGTTGCGCAGAGGAGCCACTAAAGAGATATAACCCAATTGGGGATGGAACTTAAATTCGCGGTCTGTTAACCGTTTAGCTCCTTTAAGCACATCAAAATCGGTTCCACGTTTCAAATTATACGTCGTCTCTAGGCGATCTGTCGCTTCATTCGATTTACGTAGATTAGGATCTGCCAAAAGCTTTGCATACATCCCATTCGCCTTATTATCTACAGGGCTCGTGGGATTGATCGGCTGAAAAACAGGATTCGTATTATTGTAAGGACTCGCTTCACCTAAGTCGTAAAGCGAAACTAAGTTCCGAAGCGTTTCTGTACTTTGTGTTCGATTCGTGACATATACTTCTACACGCGTCACTGTAATTCCACTAGAAATAACAGGCAGGTTTTTTAAGGCCCGCTCATAATTATTTCGGAAATAAGATGATAAGAAGAAATGCCTATTCTCATCGTATTGATCTACCCGCACTTCAAAATTCTTTCCCTGCGATCCTCCTTTCAATGTAATACAATCTTGCTTAGAACGTTGCTGCGCTGCCACAACTGTCATATCCAAGGCTCCAAAACGCAATAAGGTTTTCACCCCAAACAAATTCTGAATACCGGGAATTAATTGCGAATTCAAGGTCCAGGAAGTATTACCCACTTCGATGTTTTGGAGAATATCCTCCTCTTGCGTCTTCCAATTTAACTTTAATTGATTTTGGAAGTTAAAACTCGCTTTCGTATCAAAATTGACATTCAAGTTTAATTTATCCCCTATCTTTCCTTGGAAGTTTATTTGTGCCTGTTCGTTAAAAAAGAGATTACCTACATAGCGCAATTGGACGGGAATTGCCGGATTATCGACAAATTGCCCCATATAACCCACATCAAGCAGAAGAGAACCATTCGGCTTAAAGGAAACTTCAGTCCCTCCAAAAATCCGGTCAATCGCCGGTGGCAACTCAATTTTAGGGAAAAGTCCGCGGGATTTTAGATTGCTAGAGCCATCTAAACTTTTAGAATAAGTTCTCCAAAAATTCCGAGAGACCTCTTGATTTTGCTTTTGATTAAACGTATTGAAATCATTGATTTCCGCAGCCCCAGTCGCATCCTTTTGAATGACTAATTTAGGATCCGTCTCATAGGAATAAGTAAGCTTAGACTTAGAAGAATAAATAGAAAAGGGAGATTTCCCCGTTATTTGATTCGGTTTTTTGAGACTTAAACGGGGTTTTTTACCCGATTTAGCGACCGAATCCACTTGTGCGAAACTCGAAGAAGACAACACCATTCCTAATCCCGAAACAAAGAGGATCCAGCTAAAGGAATTATGTAGGCTTTTGAGCTTCAATTATCGCAAGGCTAATTTGATTAAATTTTCAACGGTAGCATCAGGATTAGATTTCAAAATAGTATCTAAACTCTTTTCTGCCGCTGTGCGGGGAATACCCAAAGTAACTAAAGCTGCTAAAGCCTCCTGTTTGTGGCCATAATTCGCATCGTGTGAAGCCATACCTGCTTCCACAAATAGCGTATCTTTCTTGCACTTATCTTTCAATTCTAAGATAACCCGCTGAGCTGATTTAGATCCAATTCCCTTAATAGACTGAATCAAGGCAATATTTTCATTCATAATCGCTGAACGAATTTCATTGGAAGAGAAGGATGAAAGCATCACCAAAGCCGTACTTAAACCAATCCCTGAAACAGAAATCAAATCAAGGAACAATAGCTTTTCATCCATGGAATGAAAACCTACTAAAGTATGCGAATCTTCCTTTACCTGTAAATGCGTAAAAAGCTTACAATGCTCTTCTCCATCCGCTAAAGCAGCATAGGTTTGCAAGGAGATTTTTACCTCATAACCTACGCCATTCACATCAATAATCACGTGCGCACGATCTTTGTGGGCTAATTTACCTTTTAAATAAGCTATCATAATTACCTGCGTTTACGGCGTTTTTTAGATTTAGTCTTTTTCTTTTTACGAGAAGTCTTTTTGCGCTTCTTGAAGGAGCTTCGCTTATTATATTTCTTAGATGCTTTGGCTAATTTGAAATACACCAGCGTTTGCCCTTTTTGAAGCTTCGAGCCCTTAATGCGATTCAAACGCTTCAATTCCGATACACTCAAACCTAATTTACGAGCCACTTGCGATAAAGTTTCTCCTCTTTTTACTCGGTAAGAATGACGCTGAGCCACTGGGGTGGGTTCAACAAGTTCATTCGTATCTATTTCCACTGAATCAGGTGCAGTCAAATCCACACGAGCCGAATCCATAATACGTCCTCTATTCTGTTCAAAAAAAGCAAAATGGCTCTTAGGTAAATGAACTTTAACTTTATTCGAATTCTTTGGTAAAAAATGAGAAATGATATGTGGATTTAATCGCTTTAAGGTGTCTAATGAAAAACCTGTCAAACGAGTTAACGTATTCAAATTCAAATACCCACTCACTAAAATACTATCCTTCGGAATATCAATGACCCAGTTTTCCGGTTGTATCGAATGATCCCAATGGTAATTCATCATATAGGTCATTGCGATGAATTGGGGAACATAGGCACGCGTTTGGGCAGGTAAACACGCATAAATACCCCAAAAATCATTCGCTCCGCCACATCGACGCATCGCTCTTTTCACATTAGATGGTCCGGTATTATAAGCCGCCAGCGCTAAATGCCAATCACCAAACGTTTTGTATAGTCGCTTTAAATATTGACAAGCCGCATCTGTCGCTCTTTCCGCATCGAATCGCTCATCGATATATTGATCCACCCGCATCCCAAAATCGCCTCGAGCCGTGTAAGGCATAAATTGCCACAATCCCCCAGCCCCTTTATTCGAAATGGCTTTATTTTCTAAACCTGACTCAATTAATGACAAATACTTCAATTCATCCGGAAGCCCATATTTCTTTAAATACTTTTCATACAAGGGGAAATAGATATCCTTGCGCTCTAACATGCGTTGCGTGAAACTCGCTTTTCTAAAAGCAAAAATCTCTACAAATTGATGGGTTATGATATTGTAATTCAGCGGAATCTCGTTCTCCAGCTTTTTCAAGCGTTCTTGAATTAGACCAGGATCAATACTGAAGGCAGGTGGGCCGCCTTGCTCCACTTTGGCTAAGGAATCAATCTGCTTTAAATCATACGCAGGTTGATAGGCCCCAGTGACCTGACCAAAGGAGATAGAAGCAATGGATAAACAGAAAAGAAGTACAATTCTATTCCACATCATGGCTCAATAATTCACCTAAATCTAACAGATTGGCCTCTTGGAAAGGACTTGTCATCAATTGAAAACCCATGGGTAAACCGGCAGAATCTGTTCCCATCGGAATCGATAATCCCGGAATTCCAGCCACATTCGCCTGCACGGTAAATAAATCACCTAAGTACATTTGAATAGGATCCAACGTCTTCTCCCCTAGCCGATAAGCCGTAGAAGAGGTCGTAGGAGAAATGATAAAATCATAATCCGCTAAAATGGCGAGTGTTCTATCTTGAATTAATCGCCTCACTTTCTGCGCTTTGGTATAATAAGCATCATAATAATCCGCACTTAACACAAAGGTACCTAACATAATACGACGTTGCACCTCTGCTCCAAAACCCTCTTGGCGCGTTCGCTTGTATAACTGCATCAAATCCAACGGATTAGCCGCCCGATGCCCAAACTTCACCCCATCAAAACGCGCTAAATTCGAACTCGATTCAGCCGTTGTCAACACATAATAAGTGGGTAACAACTGATCGATATAGGGAAAATCCACGCCATCCACCGTATATCCAAGACTTTTTAATTTCTCCACTTGCGCCTCAAAGGCCACTTTAATCTCTGGCTGAAGACTAGGATGCTCCACGACTTCTTTGATATAAGCGATGCGTTTCTGATTCGGTTTCAAACCAGGAATACGAGAAGTCAAGGTACTATCCTGACCATCCTCTCCTTGAATGATCTCTAAAACCAAACGAGCATCCGAAACATAATTTGCAATCGGCCCTATTGTATCAAAAGAAGACGCATAGGCGATAAGCCCCCAACGGGAAACTAAACCATAGGTAGGTTTCAAACCAATTACGCCACAAAAGGCTGCGGGCATTCGAATAGAACCTCCCGTATCGGTTCCTAGAGAAACTTGGCACATTCCCGCCTGAACAGCTACCGCAGAACCACCGGAACTTCCTCCCGCAACATAGGCTGGATTCGCAAAATTCAAAACAGGCCCATAGGCAGAATTTTCATTCGTACTCCCCATCCCAAACTCATCACAGTTTTGACGACCTATGATAATCGCATCTTCGTCTAGTAAACGCTGAACAGCTGTAGCAGAAAAAGTAGATTTGAACGAGTCCAAAATCTTGCTTCCCGCATAGGAATGATGCCCTTCGTAACACAATAAGTCTTTAATCCCCACGACTAAGCCCGCTAATCGACCAGCCGTTCCTGCCTTTATTTTAGCATCAATCACAACAGCTTGGGCAATCGCTTCCTGATCATAAACCTCTAAGAATGCATTCAAAGATTCATTATGTGCCTGGATTTGATCTAAATGACCTGCGACAATAGCAGAAACCGAAAGCTCACCCGCTAACAATTTCTCCCTGATCTTCGCAAAGGGTTGACTCGTATAACTCATTAAAAAAGGGAATCTGTATAAACACAAAAGCATAGTTGAATTACTTCAACTATGCAGATATAGGGTAATAGAGTGACTTATTCTTTCGTATCGTCTAACTCTTTATTAATTTGATCTTTCACATCATTCTTCGCATTTTGAAACTCGCGAATACCTTTTCCTAGGCCTTTCATTAATTCTGGAAGTTTCTTCCCTCCAAAAAACAATAAAATCAATAAGCCAATCAATAGCATTTCGCCACCGCCAAGGCTATTTAAAAATAATAATATGCTTGCAGTCATCATATCGTGTTTTGTCTAAATTTTCGTAAATATATTTAAAAAAGGTTAATTATTCGTGTATTTAAAGATGTTTTTCAAACGCATCCAGCTCCTCTTTGATGGCCTTCCCTACCCAAACCACAATCGCTAAATCATCCGCAAATCCAACTAGGGGTAAAAAGTCAGGAATAAAGTCAAAAGGCATCACAAAATAGAGTAAAGCTGCCGTTATTTTAACTAACGTGATGACCGGCAATTTAGTATAGGAACCTTGCAAATAGGCCTTTATTAATTCACTAAAAAGGATGATATAGCGATTTAATAATTTAACAACTGTCAAATTGCTAGAAGCGGCGGTTTCTTGCACTTTTTTCAAAGCTCCCTTCAATAAGTTCAACAGTCCTACTTTGTTTTCAGAAAAAAGCACCTCGCCCTTTTCCATTGCTTCCTTAAAAAATCGAGAGTCGACAATACGCTTTACCCAAGCCCCTGATGATGACATAATAATTTCAATTAATGCTTAAATATAATGAAATCATTTAAGGATTTGTCGTATTTTTGTATCGTTTTTTGAATCATTCTTACCAAAAATTATAACAATGAAAATCACAGTAGTAGGAGCAGGTGCTGTAGGAGCAACTTGTGCTGACAACATTGCCAGAAAAGAATTGGCAGATGAATTAGTTTTATTAGATATCAAAGAAGGTATCGCTGAAGGTAAAACATTAGATATGTATCAAACAGCTAGCTTGTTAGGTTTTGATACAACCTTAATCGGTTCTACGAATGATTACACAAAGACAGCTAACTCAGATGTGGTGGTGATTACTTCAGGACTTCCGCGTAAGCCAGGTATGACTCGTGAAGAGTTGATCGGGGTGAATGCTGGAATTGTGAAAAGTGTGGTTGAAAACATCTTAAAATATTCGAAAAACCCGATTATCGTGATCATCTCTAACCCGATGGACACGATGACGTATTTAGCTAAATCTGTTGCGGGATTAGACAAGCACCGCATCATCGGTATGGGTGGCACTTTAGACTCAGCTCGTTTCAAATGTTATTTAGCAAAAGCAATGGATGTGTCTATCAACGATATCTCAGGTACTGTGATCGGTGGCCACGGAGATACCACAATGATTCCATTGAAGCGTTTAGCTACTTACAATGGTGTTCCTGTTTCTCAATTCTTAGATGACACGACTTTAGATAAAGTGGTGGCTGATACGATGGTAGGTGGAGCTACTTTGACAGGCTTATTAGGAACGTCAGCTTGGTATGCACCGGGTGCTGCTGGAGCAGCTTTAGTAGAAGCCATTGTTCGTGATGAGAAGAAAATTATGGCATGTTGCGTATCTCTTGACGGAGAATATGGCCAAAAAGATATCTGCTTAGGCGTTCCTGTCGTATTAGGCAAGAATGGTTGGGAGAAAATCGTTGATTACAAATTGACTGCTGATGAGCAAGCTGCTTTCAACAAATCAGCGGATGCAGTTCGAAACATGAACTCTGTATTGGATACCTTGTCTCTGTAATTACCCAACAATTTAAAAGCCTCTCCTATTTGTTTAGGAGAGGCTTTTTTGTGGCCGACAGTAATCAGTAAGGTGAATTTTATTTCGATCGAATGGCGATAACTGGGTCCATTTTCGCGGCTACCCAAGCCGGGATAATTCCCGATAGAATTCCGATAAAGCTAGAGATAAATAATCCAGTCACGATGTTCTTCATAGATAACACCAATGGCAAGGCATCCTGGGGAATCAAGGTGAGTAAGACGACCAGCCCTATCCCCACTAATCCCCCAATCAAACTCAAGAATACGGCCTCAAATAGGAATTGGAATAGGATGAAATAATTCTTAGCCCCTAAAGACTTCTGGATCCCAATGATATTCGTTCGTTCTTTTACCGAAACGAACATAATATTAGCAATACCAAAACCACCTACTAATAGAGAAAATCCAGCGATTAAGGCACCTGCCACATTTAATGCAGCAAAAATTCCATCGAAGAATTGATTCAAGCCATCTAAGCGGTTGACTGCAAAATTACTCTCTTGCTTGGGCTTAATAGAGCGCAAGGAACGCATTAAACCCGTTACCTCCCCTTCTAAATTTTCTTGACCTAAATCATCATCCATAGCTTTGATAGCGATGTCTGGTGCTGGTTTGTCTTTTTGGAATACGGCAGAAAAGGTCGAATAAGGAATAAATACCTTTTCATCCGGCGTTCCTCCAAAACTCAACAAATCACTTCCTTTCTTCTCAATGATCCCAATCACTTGAAATTTAATTCCATTAAGCTTGATTTGATCTCCTACGGAGGCCTGCATATTTTCTGAGACTTTGGCACCAATAATCACCACATTCAACGCATTCTCTGATTCAATAGGCAAAAAATATCGACCAAACTGCACTGGTACACTTGTGATTTGATTGTAATCATAACTAGCCCCCGTCATATTCACGTCCATACTTGAACTGCCACGAGTTGCGGAAGCTGAACGACCATTATCAATAATGGCAATAGCTTTTGCGGACTTTAAATTATCTTTCAAGAACTGAAACTCGGTATATTTCATCTCAGGACGATTTAGGTATTTCCACCAAGGATAGTTGTTCTGCATAATCCAAGGCCATTTTCCCACGTACAAAACGCCTGAACCCGCGAAAGAATCAATCTCAGAACGAATGTTTTTATTTAACGAATCCACCGCCGTAAAGACCGCCACAATGGCAAAAATCCCCACACTTACGCCTAAAAGGGATAAGGTCGTGCGCATGATATTAGAGCGCAGTGCCTGGTAGGCAAAGATCAAACTCTCGTAAACTTGAATTAAAAACTTCATAGGATTTTGCTAGAATTCAAATTTAGAAAATTAATCCCTAGAAATACGCTTCCTTTTTATGAACAGAGCGTATAAACTTTGAATGGCAATATGAAGGTAAGATTGGATTTTGTAATTTCACTTTTCCTTTTGGAATTATGAGCTGGAGCAATTACGAAGTACGTTTGTTGAAGGACCATTTTGAGGGTCAATTGTTTTTTGACGAGAGCCAAAACTCGCAAATAGCTAAGCGTATTTATGCGACTGATGCCTCTGTGTATCAAGTGAAGCCAGCAGCAGTCGCCATTCCAGCCACGAGTAAAGACATCAAAAGACTCATTCAATTTGCTTCTCAAGCGAAGACGGGATTAATTCCCAGAGGCGCTGGAACTTCATTAGCGGGCCAGGTAGTGGGTGAAGGTATCGTCATGGAAATCTCTTCCGCTTTAGGAAAGGTCATATCATTAAACAGGAAAGAGAAATCAGTTTGGATTGAACCAGGAATTGTCAGAGATGATTTAAACAAACATTTGGCGACAGCTGATTTGTTTTTTGGCCCTGAAACTTCGACGGCAAATCGCGCCCTTTTAGGTGGAATGCTGGGCAATAATAGCTGTGGATTGCATAGTATGGTGTGGGGTTCCGTCCGGGATCATATTTTGGAAACCCGCGCCTTTTTATCCGATGGCACCGAAATTCATACGCATCCGTTAACGCGAGAAGAATTCTACCAGAAGACTACCCTTCAAAATTTAGAAGGAAAGATTTACCGCGAGATTCACCGTATGTTGAATAATCCAGAAATTCAGGCCCTGATAAGAGATCGATTCCCTAAAAAATCAATTAAGCGCAGAAATACAGGTTATGCCTTGGATGCCTTATTGGGTATGCAACCATTTACTGCTGAGGGAGAACCATTTAATTTATCAAAGTTAATTGCGGGATCAGAGGGGACATTAGCGGTTGTGCATGCCATGAAATTGAATTTATTGGATCTACCTGAACCAGAAGTGGCTCTTGTTTGTATCCATTGCCATAGCCTACAAGAAGCATTACAGGTGAATATTGAGGCACTAATGCACCCGATTCTGGCCTCTGAATTAGTAGATGATTACATCCTATCGTTTACGGAGGGTCATCCGAATTTCGAAAAAGACCGCGATTTTATTGAAGGAAAGCCGGCAGCTATTTTAATGGTGGAATTACGATCAACTGATCTAGTAACTTTGGAAAATCAAGTTTCTACATTCATTGATCAATTAAAGTCTACGAAATTGGGCTATGCCTACCCTACTTTATATGGTCAGGATATTGCCAAAGGTTGGGACATCCGAAAAGCGGGTCTAGGATTAATTCGAAACCTCGAGGGGGATACCCAGCCAGTCAATTTGATCGAAGACTGTGCGGTGGACCCTTTGGATTTACCTGCTTATGTGGCTGAAATACAGGCATTACTTGCTAAGTACCATACGAACGCTGCCTATTATGCGCACGCCGGAGCAGGAGAATTGCATATAGAGCCATTTATTAACCTAAAGAGCCCTGAAGGTATTGCCATTTTCCGTCAATTATTAACGGAAACGGTGGAGATTCTGAAGAAATACAAAGGATCCTTAAGTGGCGAACACGGGGATGGTCGTTTGCGCGGTGAATTCATCCCTGAATTAATGGGAAATGAAGTCTACGGTCTTTTCAAAGAGATCAAGCACGTTTTTGATCCCCAAAACCTCTTCAATCCAGGTAAAATAACGGATAGTCCACCCATGGACACCGCCTTCCGTTTTACGAAT
>JBJTMW010000240.1:0-2752 GCA_046070715.1 Aquirufa sp.
CCATCTTCTGCGATCTTTAGCTCAATTGAATCCACCAAAGAACCTACACATCCTACCTGAAAGTCTGGAGGATTTACACGTGATACTGATATAACGGGGGAGGTTTCTGTTAAGCCATAACCCTCCGAAACCGGAATTCCAGCTGCCCAGAAAACGCGCGATAAACGAGGTTGTAAGGCGGCAGAACCGGAGGCGATCAATCGAACGCTTCCGCCTAAAGCTTCGCGCCATTTACTAAAAATGACTTTTCGGTAAAAGGCTAATTTTAGCGAATCAATTAAGCCTAATTTCGCCATGGGGTCGTAGTGTAATCCAAATTCCAAAGCGCCGAAGAAAAGCGTCCGTTTGATGCCGGTAAGCTCATTTCCTTTGGCCAAAATCTTATCATATACTTTTTCTAATAAACGTGGAACCGTCGCAAACATCGCCGGTTTCACCTCCTTGATGTTATCTGCGATCGTCTCCATACTTTCCGCGTAGTACACCGCCACTCCATAATAGAGGTACATGTACACGTCTGTGCGCTCATAAATGTGGCACAAAGGCAAGAAACTCAAGGCGCGATCTTGGGCATATAAATCAAAAAATTTACCCCGAATCAAGGCCTTAATATTGCTGACAATGTTATGGTGTGTTAACATCACCCCCTTAGGGCGACCGGTCGTACCTGAGGTATAAATCAAGGTCAATAAATCACTAGGCTTCACCGCATCCATCAAGGGCTGTAAGACCGCCGCATCTTTTCCTTCTCCTTTTTCCTTCACTGCGGTCCACATGTCGACATCTGCCACGGGATCGAAGGTATAAATACCTTTGATTTGCTTATTTCCCTTCGAAGCTTCTTTTACTTTTAAATACAATTCTTCGTTTTCACAAAAAACATATTTCACTTCCGCATCCTTAAAAATATAATCGTAATCCTCAATCGTGATCGTCGGGTACATGGGAACCGTCACCCCTCCAATGATTTGCACCGCAAAGTCCACAAAATTCCATGCCGGGCGATTACCTGAAATAATCGCAATTTTATCTCCTGGTTTTACCTTGAGCTCTAAAAGACCTAAGGCTAAAGTTTGAATGTTTTCCAAAGTATCAGCTGCCGAATACTTTTTCCATTCTCCATTCCGCTTTAAGTTAAAGAGGTCTTCTTTTTGAAAATGTTGATAGGCGTCTAATAGATCGAAAACGCGGTTGAACTGTTGATGAACCATTTATTTGAAGGGTTTAGAAGCAGCAATTTAGCCAAATAGTATTAAATATAGTTCTTTTTGCATCTAAATTACTTATCCACAAGTTATCCACAAACGAACAGCTGATTTAGTCTTTTTTTATCTCATATAATTCTTTTTTATATATAGAATATCAAAAAAGCATTAAATCCTCTTTTTCAGCTCTAAAACTTATCCACACACATAAATTAAAAAAAGAAAAAAGTTTTTAAATCTCTTTTTTGTTTCTTCTTGTTGTTCTCTGTGGATAAGTGGATAACTCGAATTCGTGTTTATAAGTGCTTGATATGCTTAAGTTTTGCAAAACCAAAAGTCATTATGCCTGTGTGGATAAGTGTCTAACAACTTGTGGATAAGTTCGAGTTTATCCACAATGCCTAGTGTGGGTAAAAACTTGTGCACACTTATCCACCGATTATGTGGATAGAATGTGGATAAATAAGGCACTTATCCACAGTGCTAAGGGGTGTTTATCCACAAGTCACTTAACTGAAAATTAGCTTTTAATTTAATCTTTGTATCGAAGTAAAAGATTGGTTCTGATTTTGTTCTGGTCTTGTAATTACCAATGTCCCAAGATCCGTTCTCATTGTTATCCACAATGGCTCTTAGGGTATAGATGCCCGGTTCTACGTTTACAAAAGAGCATGGGCCACTGGACTTTTGCTCGTAGGCTTTTTCTAGTTTTTCCCCTTTTAATAATTGGTAGATGTAGTGTCCTGGTTTGCGAATACCTCCCTCGATTACACCGGTTTCTTCTGGGTCCAATCGTTTAATGACTTGCTTGTATTCGTTCGTTGAATCAGCCTCAGGGCCCACAAAAGCGATTTTATCTAAGGCCAACGTAAACTTAGGCACCTTAGGAAGAAACGCGCTTTTGATCGTTAATACATTCTGGAATTTGTTCCAAGTAAAGGCCTCGTCTGGAAAAGTTAAATCATCATCGTTTTCTGTCAAAATATGTACCTTCTTGGACACCCATTGCAACACAGGTTTTGGGAAAATGATGAGAATAGAGTCTGTAGGAACGATTTGAGCACCTACTTTAGGAAAGATATCGAATCCTAAGGGGGTATATATAGTCTTTTCTTTCTTCGCTAATTCGCGGAATTTCGCCTTCAGTTTTAGCAGGCTTGTGCGCCCCACTGAATCCTGTAATTCGGCCTCGATTTTTAATGTATCCGCTTTATTTAATCCACCTACATAGATGCGCAAGTTACGCTCGTTTTCGATTTGATAGAGTGGTTTTTCGCTCGATGAAAAGCGTAAATCTGCGGCTTTTATTCCACGTGAAAATTCATATAAAATGGTTTTTGCTGTCGAGGTCGTTTTGCTTAATTTCAGCGGATCCTGATTTTGAAGCGCTATTTTAAAGTCCCGTGTCTCGTTTTTACGTAGGTCGATAAAAGGCTCTGTGATGAAGTCAACAGATTCTTTAGCAGAGTTATAGAGCAGGTTATTGTTTCCGTCTTCAAATGCGGCCATGTAGTATTTTCCGGCTGCTAAATTTTCCAAAGCGTAGG
>JBJTMW010000241.1:0-8214 GCA_046070715.1 Aquirufa sp.
CTTTCTTTAGTGGCTGGAATCGCGGCGCAGGGAGAAAATTCAGCCACTTTGATGGCGGTGATGAGCTTTCCGTTAATTATCCCCTTGCTATTGTTATTATTAAAATTGTCCAAAAGTGCCCTGGACGGCATTTCGCTCTCAGAAAACTGGGATGAGATCGCCATTTTAGGGGCTTTAGATATCATCGTTATTGTATTTTCTGGGATCCTTTTCCCCTATATATGGAAACATTAAAACGCCAATATTGGAAGATTTTGTCGATCATACTATTGATCTACACCGTCTATGCCGGTTTTAACGGACAAGTGCCGCGCCAGCCGATTTTGAACGAGACGATTCGTAACCTGTATTTCCACGTGACGATGTGGTTCACGATGATCTTCTTGTTAGGAACATCCGTTTATCATTCGATTCAGTATTTGCGCAAATCTGATTTGAAATCTGACCTCATTTCGAGCACTTATGTGGAAGTGGGAATGGTTTTTGCGGTTTTGGGTTTGATTACGGGAAGTGTTTGGGCGAAGTTTACCTGGGGTGATTGGTGGACAAATGACCCTAAATTGAATTCGGTGGCGATCGGCTTATTGATCTACCTGGCCTATTCTTTAGTGCGTTCTTCGATGCCCGATGAGATGCAGAAAGCCCGCATTTCGTCGGTATACAACATTTTCGCGTTTGTAATCTTTATGGTCTTGATTTGGATTTTGCCACGCATGACGGATTCGTTACATCCAGGGAATGGAGGAAATCCTGCTTTTTCCAAAATGGACTTAGATAATCGCATGCGGATGGTCTTTTATCCGGCGATTATTGGGTGGACCTTATTGGGCTTTTGGATTGCGCAATTGCGTATTCGCATTAAAAACATTGAACAACAAAACGAGTTATCATGAAAGCATTCCTTTTACTCTTAGTAAGTATCACGTTAAGTTTTACGGCTAGCGCTCAAGCGAGCGATATTGAGATGGCTGATCAATTCCGCGCAGATGGAAAAATCTATGTGGTGATTGCCGTTGTGAGCGTAATTTTGATCGGGCTATTTGCCTATTTATTCCGTTTGGAAAGAAAAGTCACTGAATTAGAAAAACGTAGCAAATGAAAAAGACACACATCATTGGATTAATCTTAATTGCGGTTGCTATCGGTATCATTTTAATCACGACGGGCGATGCGAGTACGTATGTGGGTTTTGACGAGGCAGAACGCATTTCACAGCAGGATCCGAGCCAAAAAGTACACGTGGTGGGGACCTTGAGAAAAGATGCAGCAGGCCAAATCATTGGCTTAAACTACAATCCCGCTTTAGATGCTAATCGTTTAGAATTTTTAGTGCAAGACAGTTTAGGTCGCCAGAATCAAGTGATTTATGCAGCGCCTAAACCTCAAGATTTTGAAAAATCAGAGAAAATCGTGCTGGTAGGAAGTATGCACTCTGACAAGGTTTTCTATTGCGATAAAATACTATTAAAATGCCCTTCTAAGTACCAAGAGGGTAAAATTTCAGCAGACTCAAGCGCTTCTTTGCAAGCCAAAAATTAATATGATACACGAAACCATCGGTTCGGTTGGGCATTTATTTGTCATTATTTCCTTCGTAACAGCGCTGCTTGCGACTTTTGCCTATTTCAAATCGACGCAGGCCGTTAATGAGATTGAGAATGATTGGAAAATGACAGCGCGCGTTTTATTCGGGCTGCATTTTATCTCGGTGATCGTGGTGGCGGCGAGTCTTTTCGTGATCATTTACAACCATTATTTCGAATACCATTACGCGTTTACGCACTCCTCGTTGCAATTGCCTACGATGTTTATGATCTCCTGCTATTGGGAGGGACAAGAGGGTTCGTTTTTATTGTGGATCTTTTGGCAAGCCGTTTTAGGACTATTATTAATGATCAAAAACCCGAAATGGGAGTCTCCTGTGATGACGGTTTTTGCGTTAGTTCAGACGTTTTTGACTTCGATGATTTTAGGGGTTATTATCCCTTGGATTGATTTAAAAGTAGGTTCTTCGCCATTCTTATTGTTGCGCGAGGCACAGCCGGATCTTCCGGTTTGGAGCATGCAGCCTAATTTTATTCCCAAAGATGGCCGTGGATTGAATCCCTTGCTTCAAAACTATTGGATGGTGATTCACCCACCTACCTTGTTCTTGGGTTTTGCGCTAACATTGGTTCCGTTCGCCTATTTGATCGCGGGATTGTGGAAGAAGAAATTGACGGAATGGGTGATGCCAGCATTGCCTTGGGCCCTTTTTGGAGCGGGAGTTTTAGGGATTGGCATTATGATGGGCGCTTATTGGGCTTATGAAACCTTGAACTTTGGTGGATACTGGAACTGGGATCCGGTAGAGAATGCATCGTTCGTGCCTTGGTTAGTTTTGTTAGGTGCCATCCACACGATGATTGCGCATAAGACGTCGAGTTCGGCTTTAAAGACGTCGATTATTTTAGTGATTGCGACCTTTATTTTGGTCTTGTATTCGACCTTCTTGAACCGTTCTGGAATTTTAGGAAACGCCTCTGTTCACTCCTTTACGGATTTAGGTCTTTCTGGGCAGTTGTTATTGTATATGGGAACCTTCCTTTTCGTGGCGATCGCTATGTCGGTCTACCGTTGGAAGGATTTGCCTAAGGACCAAAAAGAATTAGGTACCTACAACCGCGAGTTTTGGGTTTTCGTGGGTGCGGCGGTTTTAGGCTTATCAGCCTTCCAATTAACCTTTACGACTTCGATTCCGGTTTATAACAAAATCGCTGAGGCTTTTGGCCTACTCTCAAACATCGCTTTACCGGCGGATCAAGCAGAGCACTACAGTAAAATTCAAATCTGGATTTTCTTAGCGGTAGCCATTTTGAGCGGCATCGGACAATACGTGTGGTGGGGAAAAATCAAGCAGAGCACGACTTTCAAACCTCTTTTAAGTCCCGCTTTAGCGGCGACTTTATTGAGCGTGGTGTTTATCAATATCGGCAAAATTTACACGCTTTCGTACATCGCGTTATTGTGGAGTAGTTTATTCGCGGTTTTGGCGAACTTCAAAATCTTGTGGTTCCTAATTCGTGAGAAATTCTCCCTTGTAGGTGGAGCCCTCGCACACGTGGGATTAGCGATTATGCTGATCGGAATTTTATTCTCTGCGGGTTATTCCAAAGTGGTTTCGTTGAACCGCTCTGGCTTCGCGATCAGTACGAAAGTCGAAGAATTCACGAAGGATAATAATAAAGAAAACAAAGAGAACTTACCGCTTTGGTTAGGTCAAGGGGCCCAAATGCAGGACTATTTAGTGACCTACAAAGGGCGCCGCATTGAGGTGCGCGGACACAAGGGCTATTTCAACAAGAACGATTTCGAAATTATTGAAGGCGATTTTCACGCAGTGGCTTTGAAAAACATCGTACGCGATGGAGAGAAAATTGCTAGCAAAGGCGACACCGTAACGGTAGAACCGGAGAACACGTATTACGAATTAGAATTCAAAAACGAGGAAGGAAAAGCGGTTTCACTCTTCCCAAGATGGCAAGTAAACCCGAAAATGGGTACTGCGATCTCCCCAGACGTGAAACACGCCTGGAACCATGATATTTACACCTACGTTTCCTTAGACCCACGTTTAGCCGCGGAAGCTGGTTCTGAAAAACAATGGTCACAGACAGAAGCTCAAACGGTTACCACCGGTGACACCCTATTCATCAATGACTTCGTGGCCATCTTAAAGGATGTGACACGAGTGACCAATGTGGATGGAGTAGAACTAGGTGCGAACGATGCGGCGGTTCAAGCAAATTTCCAAGTATTAGGCAAAAACTCACAGCAATTTACCCTAAGTCCAATCTTCGTGATTAAGGGCGGAATGGTCGCGATGCCTGCCTTCGAGAGCGAGGAAACCGGAATTAAAATTAAATTTACGGGCATTAACCCGCAAGCCCAAGAGTTTGGTTTTGCGTGGAATACCACCCAACAGGAATTAATTGTGGTGAAAGCCTTAGAGAAGCCTTATATCAATTTAGTTTGGATCGGATCCATTTTGATTTTTATTGGATTATTTATTGCGACTTATCGCCGTTTAAAACCCGCCACCGCGGCTTAATATGGGAAAGAAAGAGATCTTGAGCTTAGCAGCAGCTATCGGATTCATATTAATTTGGATCATCGATTTGAATAGTCCGACGCCGGCGGAGGTAAAGGGACAATTTTGGGGAGAGATTTTCTATCATTATGGCTGGTTAATGTATGGAGTAGGCTGTTTGTTCTATTACCAATTCGCAAAGAACGAACGGATCAAAAAAGACAAAGATGGAACCCAATAACCTCAGTTTAGATAATGCCCAAATCATCGGCATCATCGCCTCGATGGTTTTTTCCGCCTTCTTTTCTGGCGTTGAAATGGCCTTCGTCTCTTCGAACAAGCTTTATTTTGAACTCAAGGCGAAACAGGAGATTTTGAGTGCGAAAATCATTGCTAATTTTAACCAGCAGCCTTCCCGTTTTATCGGAACGATGCTCATTGGAAATACCTTGTCGCTGGTGGCTTACGGTATTTTTATGGAGGAGTTTTTGCACCACGTCGTGTTGCACTTCTTGTCTATTAATGAGATTTTGGCTCGATTAATTGCGACGATTGTGGCGACGATTCTCATCTTGATGACGTCTGAATTTACGCCTAAAAGCGTCTTTTTAATCAACCCAGATGCCATTTTAGAATTTTTAGCGGTGCCTATTTGGGTCATTTATACCTTGATGTTCCCCTTAGTTTGGGTGACGGTGGGTCTTTCCAAATGGTTCATTACGAAAGTCCTCCGATTGAGTTATTCTGAAGAAAAACCAGCTTTCGGGTTAACGGATTTAAACCATTACCTCCAAAACCTAAACCGCAAAATATCGACCGAACAAGAGGCTGAAGTGGACCACAAAATCTTCCACAATGCGCTCGAATTTAAGCAAGTAAAGGTGCGGGATTGCATGATCCCCAGAACGGAGATTACGGCGATTGACATCGAAGATGGAATGGAGAAACTGAAAGAGGTTTTCCTAGAAAGTGGGCACTCAAAGGTATTAGTGTACAAGGAAACCTTGGAAGAGGTAGTCGGTTATTGCCATTCTTTGGCCCTATTTAAAAAACCCAAAGACCTGCAATCTATCCTAACCAGCATTCCGATTGTCCCTGAGGCGATGCCGGCAAATGATTTAATGATTAAGTTCTCCAAAGAGCGTAAATCGCTCGCATTAGTCGTGGACGAGTTCGGTTCTACCAGCGGATTAGTTAGTATGGAAGATGTGATGGAACAGATTTTTGGGGAGATTCAAGACGAATACGATGATTCAGAGGACTGGATCGAAAAGCAAATCGATGACCATACCTTCGTCCTTTCAGGCCGACACGAGATCGACTATTTGAATGAGAAATACGAGTGGAATTTTCCAGAGGGAGACTACGAAACCTTAGGAGGGATGTTAATTAGCTTATATGAAGATATTCCGCAAGTGAATGAGTTAATTACCTTAGCTCCATTCCAATTCCAAATCTTAACGACGACTGACGCACGCATTGATACCGTGAAGGTGATGATTACCGGCAAAATTAGCCCTGCCCCATCCTCCGAATTACTGCATTAATACCCGCTGCAGCGTTTGGCATTTCATCTGTGTTTCCTGCCATTCCTTTGCTGGATCCGAATCTTCCGTGATGCCACATCCAGCATAAAATACCGCTTTAGTTCCTCTGATCTCCACTGTTCGCAAATTCACAAATAAATGCGTGGCATTCCCCAGGTTCACCGGCCCCACATATCCGGAATACATCGAACGATCGTGACTTTCGGTATTGGAGATAAAATCAACGGCCTCCTGTTTAGGCGTCCCACAAACGGCAGAAGTAGGATGTAATAAGCCTAACATCAAACCGGGCAACTGCGGAAAATCCATCGCCTTGGTATCGACAATATACTCCGTTTTTAGGTGTAATAAATTGCCCGTAGAAATGGTTTTAGGACCTATTTCTGTATATTCTCTCAAGCGAATCTTCTTAAAACACTCAATAATATAACGACTGACGAAAGCTTGCTCTTCGATCTCTTTTTGAGACCAACGCGCTTGAGAAGGTGAAATGGCAAATCCATCCGCATCTACTCCCGATTGGGTACCTGCTAAGGAAATCGTGCGGAAAATTCCGGCTGCATTTTGTTCCACGAGAATCTCTGGGGTCGCACACATCCACACTCCTGACAGAGCTGGAATAGACAAAGCGCAAACGAAGGCATTCGGATAAGCGGCCCCTAATTCTTCCAGAGCCGTCATCACCTTAAAATCGGCGGGCAAGTCTTGCTCGTCCGTCCGCGACAAAACTACTTTCTGCAAGGGACCCTGTTTGATGGCCGTGATGGCCTCCGAAACCCAGGACATAAATTCGGCTTTCTTAGCTGTATTTTCTGTAGGAGCAACGAAATGCACGACACGCTTAGTAGCTGTAAGTGGAAAAGAGGTCACCGAATCCGCCTGTAAAAAATAGGGCAAACCGATAAATGGCGCAGCTAAGAAACCGGCTGCTAAATCAGCTAGATTCCAGCCTTCGTCCAATATAGATCCTCCGGAAAAATCCTGCAAAAGAAAGGCCTCCTCCCCATGTGGTAAGCGCCAAGCCGCAACAGCAGCTCCTTTTGTAATCCCTTCCTCCCAGGCTAATTCTTGTTTCATTTCAGGGGTATAATCGCCACCGTCAAACGGCTCGCGCAAATCAAATTTTCTTCCTCGTCGTGGATCTTAATTTCATACACATGAATCTTTCGACCAATGCGCAAGGGAATACACGTTCCAATAACGTATCCTCCCTTCGCTGATTTTAAATGATTCGCGTTAATCTCCACGCCCACTCCCGTCTCCGCTTGCGGATCCTTCACGGCTAAAACGACCGCCACACTTCCTAATGTTTCCGCTAATACCACGGAAGCTCCTCCATGTAACAAGCCCAAGGGCTGTTTTGTTCGGTGATCGACAGGCATTTTAGCTTTAATAAAACCGGCCTGAATTTCCGTAAACTCAATACCCAGATGCTCGATCATATTGCCTTTCGACATCGAATTCAATGTGTCCAGCGAGATGGAAGTATTAAACATATATTTCGTAATTTTGGCTAAAATTCGGAATAAAATACGATTAATATGCAAGCTCGACCTGATTTAGTGAAAGATATTTACCTGATTCGCCACGGCGAAACGGAATACAATCGCAAGGGGGTCGTGCAAGGCAGTGGGATTGATGCTGATTTAAATGAGTTAGGCCAAAAGCAGGCCGCCGCCTTTTTCGCGCATTACCAAGATCTTCCGATCGATAAAATCTATACTTCAGCCCTCCGCAGAACTCATCAATCCGTGAAAGGATTCATCGAGAAAGGTTTGCCTTGGGAACAACACGCTGGATTAAACGAGATTTCTTGGGGAAATAAGGAGGGTAAATCACCCAATACCGAGGACGATTTATATTATAAAAACTTGACCAAAACCTGGCGCGAGGGCAATGTGCACGTGCAATCTGAGGAAGGCGAAAGTCCCGTAGAAGTGCTAGAACGCCAAAAACCCGTGGTCGAAATCATCCTTTCTAGACCCGAGGAAAAAGCCATTTTAATCGCGATGCATGGTCGCGCGATGCGGGTTTTATTAACGCATTTATTTAACGCGCCGCTCCACCACATGGATAACTACGCGCACCAAAACCTCTGCCTCTACCATCTGCAATACGACTATACCGCGCAAGAGTTTAGACTCATAAAAGGAAATTGCGTTATTCACTTAGGCGATTTACCGGAATCGATGTAACATGTCAAGACAACGCATGTATTGGGTTTTGCAATGCGGCGGCTGGTTCGCCTGGATCCTCAATGAGGCGGTGTTGTATACGAACCAATATGGCTGGCATTGGGCATGGCTGTATGCGTCTTTAGCGAACATCTCCTTAGCGATCTTGCTTACGCACCAATACAAACGGATCACGAAGCATTTTGCCTGGCAGGATTTGCCGCTTTTCGCGATGCTACGCAACCATTTCATCGCCCTCTGCGTGATGGCCTCTTGTCTAGTCGCCCTGAATTTGCCTTTGGATCAATACCTATTAGGCGAGAATTTTGAGGTCCAAATGAGCCCCTTCATCATCACCCAGTACCTTTTTAATTTTATGAAGCCGCTGGCGATTTGGATGTTGATTTATTTCTTCTTTCAATAC
>JBJTMW010000242.1:0-4189 GCA_046070715.1 Aquirufa sp.
TTTAAAGTTCACATCGTAGAAATCCGCCTTGCTTTTCGCCAAACTCGGATTAGGAAAATACTTCATGTAAAAGTCCGAGATCGATCCACGAGCACCTACGATTAAAGAGGTTTTCCCTTTGACTAAGGGTCCGTCGACTAAAATGCGAGAAGAAATAGGCCCCACGCCACCCTGCAATGACCATTTCTCGAAATCACCCTCCTTCACGCGTACATCTAAAACGGATGACGCACGACCACCATACATCGACGGGATTCCTCCTTTGTACAAACTCAAATCTTGAACCATATCGGCATTAAAACCGGTGAAAAATCCGAATAAGTGAGAGGTGTTGAAGAGAGGTACACCATCGAGTAAAACGAGGTTTTGATCCACATTACCTCCGCGCACGTTAAATCCAGACGCGCCTTCACCCACGGTCGAAACGCCCGGAAGTAATAAAATACTGCGGATTACATCGGCCTCTCCCATCAGGGTAGGCAGTTTTTTTAAGGTTTTGGAAGACATTTTCTCCACCCCCATCATCGCCCGATTCACGTTTGCATCGGCTTTTTCTGCGGTGATCACTACCTCGCCTAATAGTTGTTCGGATCGCTCTAATTCAATGGTAGTTTGGGTGTTTTTAGTAAGATCTAAGCGAAAGGTTTTGTATTTATAACCTAAACTTCTTGCAATGACTTGATAGGATCTGGCCGCAATGGTCACGGTAAAGACGCCTAACGAATCCGTCGTTCCCCCAGCAGAGGAACCAGAAAAAAAGACCGAAGCTCCTGCAATAGGTGCTTTGTTCTCCACATCGACGATTTTCCCAGAAAACACGATATAGCCTTTGCGTTGAGCAAAAGTCAGTGGGCCACAAAGTAGCAATAATAGGATTACCCTTAGGCTTATTTTCATTTTGTTTTATTTCGTAAAATCAGCAGACCTTTTGCCTGCTTCCATTGAGGATCAAATCCTCCTTGTGGGAATTTGGCGACTGCGTGTGAGCCTAAGGCTACATCTAAATCCCCATCCCCATCCAGATCCGCCACATCCATCACGGACCAACGACCTAAATGTTGAATAGGTAAAGTCATGGGAACAAAGGTTCCTTTTTTATTTTCAAAATACATCGCCCCTTCGCCCGGTCTAGCCGCCACGTCTGGGAACAAAGCAATCGATATCAAATCCGCATCACCATCGCCGTCGAAATCGCCGGGCATCACTTTAGTCGCGCCGTTTTGGGAGAAGAATGCTTTCTGCTTAAAGGTAAATCCGCCGGTATTCTCGAACACATACATTCCGTGGTAAGGCTTCAAAACCGTCGTAAAATCAGCGTTATCGCCTGCCGTATAAACGATATCTAGGTCTTTGTCTCCATCGATATCGACCACATCAAACGAAGAGGATCCATAAATGGACGGAAAGCGCAACAGCTGTTTTTCTTTGAATTTCAAGCCCCCTAGATTCTCATAGAGCAATATGCGCTCGTCCCCTTGGGCAAATTGCGCTAAAATATCAAGTCGACCATCCCCCGTAAAATCGCGGATGATCGTCTTAGTTGCCCCGGTTTGGGGATTCAACACTTGTTTTTTATACGAGCCTTTTTCGAGCTTCCATATGCTCATTCCACCCACTTTGAATCCGAATTCAGACGTGATTAATTCATCGCCTGCCTCTTCATCCAAATTAGCCGAAACTAAGCCGATCGGGCGGTTCAATCCTAGCAACAATTTCTTGCCGGTCGAGGCTTGACTCACAAATCCATTCACGTCTGGATTCGCTTGTGTCGTCGTTCCGATGAAGGTATACAAGGTTTCGGAACCTAATAGCGTGATATCCGTCAAGGCATCTTGATCTTTCTTTGTCTCGAGTAATTTACCAGCAGCATCCCACTTCCAAATCACGCGATTCGATTGATCACCCGCCGTGATTTGATGACGACGTGCATCGATGCGAATCGCCGTCATGTTTGGCAAGGTCGTCCCAGGTAAAGTCGCCACGATGGGTTCAGCTTTAAATAGTGTTTGCGTAGGCAAAGGGATATAGGCTGGCATTTCCAGGGTCTTGGGCGCCTCCTCTAAATAATAGGCTTTGATCTTTTCCCAATCTTCGTCAGGAATCATCTGAGATCCAGGGCCTAAAATCGTGTAATCCGAAAGCGGTTTTTCTAACATCCCAATCTCTTTGTCCACGCCCATCATAATGCCCATGTAGGGCAAGGTGCTGTATTGCCACACATTTTTAGGCAACAGGGCTGGATCGGGTAAAAGATGGCAAGAGGCACAATAGGTTTTCGCCAGCTCTTTCCCCTCCGCTGCTTTGTTCGAGCAGCTGGGCAAGCCATAGGCTACTACCGAGAAGAGGGCGATTGCCAGCAGTTTGCGCATCCTATAATTTCTTAAATACCTGCAGTTTATCGTTATTGCGCGAAACTAAATACAAAATTCCTGCAGCCGTTTTCACCTGCTTTATGTCGCGAATATCGCCTTCTAGCATCAAACCGGTATCAGTCGGGATTAGAGGACTGAATCCGCCTTTACCATTTCCTTTCAGAATTAGACCAAAGAACGCATCATAACGCGCCTGGTACATGGATGCCCCATTAAAGTTACCACCCACGATCACGTCGAGGTTTCCATCTTTGTCCACATCTTCTGTGCGCAAGACCATGATTTTAGACACCTGTGCCAAAGCTGGAAGTGCGACCATTTTGAAAGTCTTGTTTCCTTGGTTTTCTAAGTAAACAGACTCGAACATATTGACGCGTTTCTCCTCCGCTCCCTCTAATTCCTTATCGCCAAAAATCTCCTCCACCGTCTTACCCGCGAAAAGATGGTATGCCGTGTATTTCTTATTGATGATACTTGGAATCTGTTTCCCCATCTCATCCTTACTGTTAATCGGGAACCAATCATCGCCACGGCTATACGAAACGATGTGTTCTTTCGTATCGTTTTTATCAATATCCTTGATCTGCATCCGTAATTGGCCATCTAGTTCCTTGCGCAATTTTGTATTTGTCCCCAGATTTCCCACAATGAAATCTAGATCACCATCTTTGTCAAAATCTGCCGCCGTAATACCCGACCAGAATCCCGTTTTCTCTTCCAGGCCATTCTCGATTAATTTGAATTTACCCTTATTATTTTCGAAAGTCTTAATCGGCATCCAATCCCCCACAACCGTTAAATCTTGATCTCCATCTTTATCAATATCTGCCCAAATCGCCTCTGTCAACATCCCTGCCTCGCGCAATTCCGGAGCCAGCGCCAAGGTCTTGTCTGCAAAGTGACCCTTCCCATCGTTCACTAATAAATACGATCGCGGCGAAGCACCGTAGGAATAACCGACAACGCGTCCACCTACAAACAAATCGATATCTCCATCGCGATCAATGTCACAAGGACGAACCACCGATTTATTATCGTACATCGGAGGCAACGCATTAATAGAGCGTGTGAAATTTCCTTTCCCATCGTTTGTGTACAAACGATCGAATTGCTCCGGCATTTGGTCATAGAATTCATTTCCCCCGGTTACCACATAGAGGTCTAAATCTTTGTCACCATCCGCGTCAAAAAACAAAGCATCCACATCCTCATACAATGAATCCGCCTTGAAAACAGGTTGATTTGACATCACAAATCCTGCGCCCTTTTGCAACAACAATTGACCCGCTTGGTATTTCGCGCCACCTACATACACATCCTCTAAACCATCGCCATTCACATCACCCACCGCGATTTTGGGTCCCTCGATAGAAACCTTAAATGGAATTAACAGCTCGCGATTGAAATCGAAATAGACGTTTTCTTGGTGCTGATAAGGCACATTCAGAATGGAAGTCACCTCTTCGAAAAGTGGCTTCACCGGCGCAGAGAAGACATAATCTTTCACGTTAACGTTCGCATTCTTTTGCTCCATCGTTAAGGTGGTATTAATCTTCGGATGCTTAACGATCTGCATTTTTTCATTTTCCCAAATCACGAGCATCTCATCCACCTGCTGAAAATCACCAATTCCGAATAACAAGGTAGGCTCCACCGAACTCATAAACCCACGTGTGGGCATCATCTGCTGCAATTGCTGTCCGTCCTTGGTTTTCAAGATGACCTTCGCCCCTACACCAAAGGTATTGCCACCCTCGCCTTTGAATTTAATCTTGACGAAATTATGCTTCAATAATTGACGGCTGTTGTTTTGGTAG
>JBJTMW010000243.1:0-13915 GCA_046070715.1 Aquirufa sp.
CCCACGAATAAAATGGCTTTCTCGTTCAAGGTTCCGTCATCATTCAAGATGTCGATAACCGGTAATTTATGTTTCAAACCTAATTCGTAGTCATTCAAATCATGGGCAGGTGTCACCTTCAAGCAACCCGTTCCAAAATCCAAAGTCACGTATTCGTCCGGAATAATGCTGATTTCGCGGTCTATTAAGGGGATACGTACTTTCTTACCATGCAAATGAACGTAGCGCTCATCCGCTGGATTCACACAGATCGCCGCATCCGCCATGATGGTTTCTGGACGCGTCGTAGCAATCGTTACCGATCCACTACCATCTACGAGGGGGTATTGGATGTGGTATAATTTGGCCTGAACATCCTTGTAAATCACTTCTTCGTCTGATACAGCGGTTTTTCCTTGCGGATCCCAGTTCACCATTCGCACGCCACGGTAGATCAAGCCTTTGTTATACAAACGCACAAAGGTGTCAATAACCGCCTGATATAAAGAGGGTTCCATGGTAAAACGGGTACGATCCCAGTCACAGGAAGCCCCTAATTTTTTCAATTGATCGAGGATGATTCCACCGTATTTGTCCTTCCATTCGAAGGCATATTTCAGGAATTCCTCGCGAGTAATGTCGGCCTTAGAGATGCCTTTTTCCTTCAACATGGCTACTACTTTTGCTTCTGTTGCAATCGATGCGTGGTCCGTTCCCGGTACCCAACAAGCCTCTTTACCTTCCATACGCGCCTTGCGAATCAAGACATCTTGAATCGTATTGTTCAACATATGGCCCATATGAAGCACCCCAGTGACGTTAGGAGGAGGAATCACGATGGTGTATGCCTCTTTGTTCGGATTAGGTTTCGAAGCGAAAAGCTTGTTTTCTAACCAATAGGCATACCATTTTTGTTCAATTTCCTGCGGGGCGTAATTCTTATCTATCATATGTGTTCTCTAAGCCTACAAAGATAATTGATTTAGGCCAAAGGTCGAGGGTGGATTTTAAAACAATTCGCCGTAATTTTGGTTGAAATAGCGTTATGGTAGTATCAGGAATTTTACTTTGGTTAGGAACCTTTCTGGGAATGGAAGGGGTGGCTTGGTTCACGCACAAGTACATTATGCACGGCATTATGTGGAATTGGCACGAGTCGCACCACGTGCACCACAAGAATCCCTTAGAGAAAAATGACCTATTTTCGGTTGTTTTCGGGATTTCCTCCACCTTAACGATTATCGTAGGAGCCGAAATTCCAGCCTACTGGCCACTATTTTACATCGGCTTAGGGATCGCCACCTATGGCATCTTCTATTTCATCTTTCACGATATCATCGTGCACCGCCGCATTAAAATCAAGTACAAAGCGGGGTCTGCGTACATGAAACGCATCATGAAGGCGCATTATGTGCACCATGAGGTGCATACAAAAAAAGGCGCAGAGGCTTTTGGCTTCCTCTACGCCCCTAAAAAATACCAATAAACTTATTTTACGAATCCTACACCGACCGTTGAATTCGAGAATTCATCAATCAGGATAAAGGCACCATTGGCTGGATTAGCGGCATATTGATCCGCACTGATCGGTTGTGCGGTGCGCAACGCAATCGTTCCTATCTCATTTAGTTTCAAGGTGTCTACTCCCTGAGTAGATGTTTGCGTGGCTACGTCAAGAAGCTCGGTAATCTGCGAGATTTTGGCCTTCGTCATATTAATTCCGTGCTGCAATAAATACGTTTTCCCTGGGCTTAGCGCCGTGTGATCTAACCAGCAAACTTGCGCAGAAAAGTCTTTCAAGGCTGGAGCATTTTCCTCAGAAGCTAATACAAGGGTATTCCCACGCGAAATATCCACGTCCGTCGTCAAGGTGATCGTCACCGAATCCCCAGCAATCGCTTGATCTAATTTCGTTTCAAATTTCTCAATAGTTGCAATCGTACTTTCTTGTCCTGTAGGCAAAACGCGAATGGCATCACCCACTTTGAACGTACCGGAGCTGATTTTTCCAGCATAGCCACGGAAATCGTGGTAAGCTTCCGTCATCGGTCTTACGACAAATTGAACTGGGAAACGAGCTGGAGCGTGCGCTAGGGTAGAGGCATATTCAAAGGCTTCTAATTCGCCTAACAATGTATTTCCGCTGAACCAAGGCATTTCGCTGGTTTTCTGCGTTATGTTTTGGCCATACAAAGAGGAAATAGGTAAGAAACTGATTTCTTGTCCTTCGAAAGTGGTCTGAGCGACTAATTCTGAAAGACTTTCCTTGATCGCGTTAAATGTGGATTCTTGGTATTGCACTAAGTCCATCTTGTTCACGCAAATGATCACTTTCGGGATACGCAGCATCGCGGCAATCGATAAGTGACGTGCAGTTTGTTCCACTACGCCTTGACGGGCATCCACTAGGATTAAGGAAACCTTTGCGTTCGAAGCTCCGGTTACCATGTTGCGCGTGTACTCCACGTGACCTGGCGTATCCGCGATAATGTATTTGCGGGTAGGGGTGGAAAAATAAATATTCGCCACATCGATGGTGATTCCTTGCTCGCGTTCTGCGATGAGGCCATCGGTTAATAGGGAAAGGTCAAGAAAATCTAGTCCTTTGCGTTTGGAAGCACTTTCTAAGGCCTCAATTTTATCTTTGGTAATCGAATTAGTCTCATATAACAGGCGTCCAATTAAGGTACTTTTTCCATCATCAACGGAACCTGCGGTAGCTATGCGTAAAATATCCATGTGTTCTTGTCTGCGATTGAATTAAAAATACCCTTGTTGTTTTCTCTTTTCCATGGCCGCCTCGGAACGTTTATCGTCGATGCGCGCGCCTCGTTCCGAAATTTCGGCAGAAAGAATCTCTTCAATAATTACGTCGATATCCGTGGCATCGGAAGCTACAGCTGCCGTACACGTCATATCGCCTACCGTTCTGAAACGAACCGTCGCCTCGAACGGAATTTCATCTGCTTCCTTGTTCAAGTACTCAGAATCTGCCCAAAGCATTCCATCACGCTCGATCACCTGGCGTTGGTGCGAATAATAGATGCTGGGAATTTCCATTTTTTCTTCTTTGATGTAGTTCCAAACATCCAGCTCCGTCCAGTTCGAAATAGGGAACACGCGCACGTTTTCGCCTACTGAAATGCGGCCGTTGAGCATGTCGAATAATTCAGGTCTCTGGCGTTTCGCATCCCACTGCCCAAAATCATCGCGCACTGAAAAAATACGTTCCTTCGCTCTCGCTTTTTCCTCGTCGCGACGCGCGCCACCGATACAAGCATCGAATTTGAATTCTTCGATGGTATCTAAAAGCGTTACCGTTTGAAGTACGTTTCGGGAGGCATATTTGCCTGATTCTTCTTTGGCCTTCCCTTGATCAATCGAATCTTGCACATAGCGCACGATTAATTCAGCACCCGTTTCTTTCGCTAACCAATCCCGGAATTCAATCGTCTCCGGAAAATTATGTCCCGTGTCGATGTGGACTAAAGGGAACGGAATTTTACCCGGGAAGAAGGCCTTTTGGGCTAAGCGAACCAAGGTAATGGAATCCTTTCCACCTGAGAAAAGTAAGGCAGGACGCTCGAATTGCGCTGCCACCTCCCGCAGGATGTAGATGGATTCATCCTCTAGTTGGCGAGGGAAATGACCGATTTTGTCTTGTATTGTCTGCATAACTTAGGTGTGTAAACCACATTCTTTTTGGGAATTCTCCCACCACCAACGACCTGCGCGTGGATGTTCTCCCTCTGAAATGGCCCGCGTACACGGAGCACACCCGATGGAGATGAACCCTTTTTTGTGCAAGGGGTTTTGGGGAATTTTATGTTCTTGTAAGTAATTCTCTAATTGGCTAAAGCTCCAATCAATTAAGGGATTGATCTTCCATAATTGACGGTTTTCATCCCATTCGATGATGGGCATATCAGCTCTGTTGTCTGATTGTTCGGCCCTTAAACCGGTAATCCACACTTTCGCTCCCTGCAAGGCACGATTTAATGGCTCCATTTTTCGAACAAAACAGCATTCTTTTCGGTTCTCTACAGAGGTGTAAAAAGAATTGAATCCTTTTTCTGCCACTAAGGTTTCCACCGCGGAGGTGTTAGGGAAAAAAGTTTGAAGCGAAATGCCGTATTTTTTAATCGTCAAATCCATTAACTCATAGGATTCTTGGAATTGACGGCCGGTATCTAGTGTGAAAATCTCGATGGCCGATTTTGTATTGGCAATGGCCTGGGTAATTGCCTGATCTTCTTGACCAAAAGAGGTAGAGAATACGAGGCGTTCTCCGGCAAAATAGGAGGCAATGAACTGAATTCGTTCAGGCAATGATCTGGATAGTAATTCCTTTTCGAGCGTTTTGAGATGCATTTTGTCCTATTTTTTACAAAGGTACATATTGTCTATTGAATAACTATACTAATAAATAAAAAAATAATTTATTAATTTAAGGGTGCCATGCGCATAGGATCAGAGATTTTATTGGATAGTCCCTTTCAAGAGGAGGAGGAAAATGTATTAGACCTTCGGAATCTGCGAAATCTGGTGCGTCATGGGGAAGGCTTGCGCTTGGAGTTCAAGATGAAAGTGAAATTCCCAGAAAAGATTATCAAGGAACTGGTAGCTTTCGCCAATACCGAAGGAGGTCATTTATTCGTAGGGGTGAGCGATGCGGGTGTGATTGAAGGGGTGAAGTTTGCGGAAGAGGAGCAGTTCTTATTAGAACGAGCTATCGATAAATACTGTTTCCCTGTCTTTTCTTACCGAGCTTACCGCATTCGGCTAGAGAATGGGCGGGAGGTTTTGGTCTATCAAGTCTATGAAAGCATAGATAAGCCGCATTTTGTTCAGCTTTCTACAGATCCACATCCCGTTTGCTATGTACGTGTTAAAGACCGTACTATTCAGGCGAGCAAAGAAATGAAGCAGATTTTACGTCGCCAAAACGATGACGGTATCAGTTTCTCCTATGGAGATATCGAACGATTTTTGCTGGATTATGTTCGTCATAAGGGTCAAATAACACTCGCTGACCTTGTTCAGGAAGCGAAAATTCCTACGTGGCTAGCCGCCAGAAAGTTAGTGCTATTAGTGCTAGCAAGGGTGCTGAAAATCGAGCCCGGTGAATCGTTTGACACCTACCGCCTAAATTAATTTCACAGGACATTCATTATCAGGAAATTAAATCTATATTTGCATCCGTTTCTTGAAATACTTCAAGAAAACAGATTTAAATAGTACAATTTTGTGCATTAATTGCATTTATTTTTTAGATAAAACAAAGCCGCTTGATAAGACTTTTACTCCCTAGAGATTAAAAATGGAACACAAACACAAAAGTAAAGCCACCGCAGCCGGTCTATTGGTAGCGATGGGGATTATTTACGGGGACATTGGAACATCTCCATTGTATGTAATGCAATCGATCATCGGAGATAATCCGATTAATTCATTAACCGTTTTAGGCGGATTGTCTTGTATTTTTTGGACGTTGACTTTGCAAACGACGTTGAAATATGTGATTTTAATTTTACGAGCAGATAATAAGGGTGAAGGCGGGATCTTTGCCCTTTTTGCGTTAGTAAGACGCCACGCGAAATGGTTGACTTTACCCGCGATTATTGGAGGAGCCACCTTATTAGCAGATGGAATTATTACGCCGCCTATCTCGGTCTCCTCGGCTATTGAAGGGTTGAAAATGCTTCACCACAAAGATGGAACACCTTTTGTGACCGATACAGTGCCCTTAGTCATTGTGATTTTATCTTGTCTATTTATTTTCCAAATCTTTGGAACCAAGGTAGTTGGAAAACTTTTTGGTCCTATCATGTTATTGTGGTTCTCGATGTTAGGACTGACTGGATTGATTTGGATAGGCCAGGATTGGTCCATTTTCAGAGCCTTGTCTCCGATGTATGCGTGGGAATTATTAACGACTCATCAAGCAGGAACAGCTGGTTTCTGGACCTTAGGAGCCGTATTTTTATGTACGACGGGAGCTGAGGCCTTGTATTCAGATTTAGGTCACTGCGGCAAAGAGAATATTCGCATTAGTTGGGTTTTTGTGAAGATTGCCTTGATTCTACAATATTTTGGACAGGGAGCTTGGTTGCTAGCGCACGAAGGGGATTTGTTAGGAGTTCGTAAACCAATCTTTGAATTGTTGCCTCGAGAGTTTTTGTTTACGGGTATCATGATTGCGACAGCTGCGGCGGTTATCGCTTCTCAAGCCTTGATTTCAGGTTCGTTTACGTTGATTTCGGAGGCGATTCGTTTGAACTTTTGGCCTCGTGTTCGCTTGGTGTATCCTTCGGATCAAAAAGGTCAGATTTACGTTCCATCCATTAATATTATGTTGTGGTTAGGCTGCGTAGGTGTGGTTTTATGGTTCAAAGAATCTGCGAATATGGAAGCGGCTTACGGTTTAGCGATCACGTTAACGATGTTGATGACGACCTCTTTGATGGCTTATTATCTCCACATTAAGAAGGTGGATATGTGGTGGATTGTCTTGTTCCTAGCGGTTTATGTTTCGCTAGAAGGATCCTTCTTAGTGGCGAACTTGCAGAAATTCTGGCATGGTGGTTATGTATCCTTGTTCATCGCAGGCGTCATTATCATCATCATGTGGGTGTGGTTTAGAGCAACACGTATCAAAAAGAAATTAACCGAATACGAGAAATTATCAGATTACATCGAGCCTTTGAAGGACTTGAGCCAGGATGAAACGATTCCTAAATATGCGACACACTTAGTCTTCATGTCCAATGCAGGTCGTGTGACAGACATCGAATCGAAGATTATTTACTCGATTTTCCAACGACGTCCTAAGCGTGCGGATATCTACTGGTTCGTCCACGTGGATACCCTAGATGATCCATATGCGATGGATTACAAGGTGACGGTGATAGAACCGGATGATATCATCAAAGTGAACTTTAAGCTAGGCTTCAAGGTCGAACAACGCATTAATTTATATTTCCGCAAGGTGGTAGAGGAGATGGTGGCCCGGGGAGAAGTGGATATCACGTCTCGTTACAAGTCCTTGAACGAACAAAACGTGATCGGTGATTTCCGTTTTGTGGTGTTGGAAAAATTCCTTTCTTTCGATAACGATTTGCCTTTATTAGACCGAATGGTCATGAAGACTTATTTCTTCGTGAAGCAGTTTACGCATTCGGAGGACAAATACTTTGGCTTGGATTCCGATGCGGTGAAACTAGAAAAGGTGCCGTTAATTATTAAGCCGATTACGAAGTGTAACCTGAGACGGATCGAATAAGATGAGCACGATATTTACCAAAATAGTCAATAAAGAAATTCCTTGTCATTTGATTAAGGAAGACGATCGCTTTCTAGCTTTCTTAGATGTGATGCCTTTAGTGGAAGGTCACGTATTGGTGATTCCCAAACAAGAGGTTGATTATATCTTTGATCTAGCACCTGAATTGCTGGGGGACTTGATGAAATTCGCTCAAACGATCGCACCAGCAATCAAGAAGGCGATTCCTTGCAAGCGGGTAGGGGTAGCGGTAATTGGTTTAGAGGTGCCTCATGCGCATGTACATTTAGTGCCCATGAACCGGATGCTAGACATTAATTTCTCGCAGGAGAAGATGAAGCCGTCGGCGGAATCTTTGGCCAAAACAGCCGAATTAATTCGCTCCTTCTTACTTTAAGAAGCCTTTCAACTTATTCATCTCAAGCATCGGATTCGCTTTCTCGTATACGATGTTATAAACCGCCTCGATGATGGGCAATTTGATGTTGTGCTGACGCGAGATGCTGTAGATACTGCGGACGGCATAGTATCCTTCCGCAATCATGTTCATTTCGATTTGCGCGGACTTCACGGAATACCCGCGACCGATCATATTTCCAAAAGTACGGTTACGCGAAAACTGCGAATAAGCCGTCACTAACAAATCACCCAGATAACCAGAGCTATTCAAATCGCGGTTTTTCTCGGGATAAACGACATCTAAGAAGATCTTGATTTCCTGCATCGCATTACTCACGAGCACGGCTTGGAAGTTATCCCCAAAACCCAACCCCCTCGTAATTCCGCAGGCCATCGCCACTATATTCTTAATCACCGCACAGTACTCTACGCCATACAAATCCTGAATCGCGTGCGCCTGTAAAAAACGGCTGTTTAATAGGTTTGCAAAGGATTGAGCTAAGTTCAAATCAGGTGAGGCAATTGTCAAATACGATTGCTTTTCTAGGGCTACCTCCTCGGCGTGGCAAGGGCCGGCGATGACGCAGGTTTGGCCCAAAGGCAAATTAAAGGCACGTTCCATCCAATCTGTCACCAAGAGATTTTCCTCTGGAATCATACCCTTGATGGCAGAAACCACTTTTTTGCCTTCGAAATGTTTTTTGTTTAGGTCTTTTAACGTACTCGGGATGAAAGCTGCAGGAACCGCTAAAATGATGTATTCGGCACCCGCTAAGGCATCGACCATCTTGCTGTAGGTCTTTACTTTGCGCGGATTAATCGCCACATCAGTCAAATAGCTCGGATTGTGATTGTATTTGCGGATGAATTCAACGTCCGATTTCCGACGGATCCACCACTTGATTTTCACATTGTTTTCAGAAAGGATTTTCACCAAAGCCGTGGCCCAGCTACCTCCGCCTAACACAGCTACCTGGGTAGGGATTTTTTTCTTTAATTCCGCTAATTCACTCATTTTGTAAAATTACGCTTATTTGATAAATATCCCGGATTTTTTGCCAAATTTGTATGTTCACCTCAGGGTGTCGAAATCTAAACCTATGAAAAAAATCATCCTATTCTTGCTCGCAGGATTGTCTTTCTGTGCACTTGCTCAAAAAAATCAACCGCTTCCGGAACACCCTCGCCCTGACTTACAACGGGATCAATGGCTGAATTTAAATGGCTATTGGGACTTTGCTTTTGATTCATCGTTAAAAGCCCCTAGTCGCTATACGAAGAAAATCCTCGTGCCATTTCCTTGGGGATCTCCACTTTCAGAAGTGAAAGACGAGGCGGATGTGGCTTGGTACCATAAGGAAATCAAGATACCAGCGACTTGGACGAGCAAACGTGTTTTTATTAACATCGGAGCGTCTGATTGGGAGACAACCCTATTTTTAGACGGCGTACAAATAGGCAAACACCAAGGCGGATACACGCCATTTGATGCGGAATTAGTGGGGGTGAAACCGGGTTCTGCTCACCACATTGCGGTTCGCGTGGATGACAAGCGTCGGATGTTTACGCTCTATGGAAAACAAGGGTATGGGAATGCGCGGGGGATTTGGCAGACCGTATATTTAGAGGCTAGAGGCCAAAATTTTATCGATCACTATGCGGTTAATCCGGATATTGATGCGAAAAAAGCCCAAGTGAAAGTTTATCTAGGTGCGCCTGCTTTGAAAAATCAAAAGGTGAAAATTAGTATGTCGAATGGACAAACCGCATCGGTTTTGATCCCAGCTGGAAAACAGGAGGGGAGCGTAGATATAGCGTTGAAAGCCATGCATTTGTGGTCCTTGGAAGATCCGTATTTATATGGCCTTAAAATACAGTCGGGTAATGATGTGGTGAATGGCTATTTCGGGATGCGCAAGATTTCCGTGGTGAATTTACCCGGTTCGAAGATTCCGTACATTGGTTTGAATAACAAGCCAATTTATGTGCAGTTAGCTTTGGACCAAAGTTACCACCCGACGGGTTTCTACACTTTCCCATCTGATCAGTTTATGAAAGATGAGATCGTGCGTAGCAAGCGGATTGGGTTGAATGGAATCCGCACGCACATTAAGGTGGATGTGCCGCGCAAGTTGTATTGGGCGGATAAATTAGGACTTTTAGTGATGTCTGATTTGCCTAATTCGTGGGGCGACCCGGACGCGGCGATGCAAAAAGAGTCGGAATATACCTTGCACGAGATGATCAAACGCGATTACAATCACCCGGCCATTTTCTCTTGGATTACGTTCAATGAGACTTGGGGATTGTTCACGCACAAGGACAATAAGTCGATTTATACGCCGGAAACACAGAAGTGGGTGGCGTCGGTGTATCATTTGGCCAAAACCTTAGACCCCACCCGCCTCGTCGAGGATAATTCCGTTTGCTGCGGCAGAGGTCACACGGAAACAGACATTAACTCGTGGCATGCCTATCAGGCTGGCTACGAATGGGATAAATTAGTAGGCGATTATGCCGCAAAGACCTATCCTGTAAGCACCTGGAACTTCGAAAAAGGCTACCAGCAAGGGGCACAACCGATGATCAACTCGGAATTTGGCAATGTGTGGGGATACCAGGGAAGTACGGGAGATGTCGATTATACTTTCGACTACCACAAGGCCTTGAACTCGTTTAGAAACCATCCCCAACTGGCCGGCTGGTTATATACTGAACACCACGACGTGATTAATGAGTGGAACGGCTACTATAAGTTTGACCGAACAGAGAAAGAAACAGGCCTAAGCGCCATTGTTCCTGGCATGTCTCTCAAGGATTTCCATGGACCTTTCTACCTTTCAACAGGACAAGAAATTACCTGGGCTGGCAAGGCCGGTGAACAGGTCAAAATCCCCTTGCATTTATCTTCTCTGACGAATTCAGCTGGTTCTCTGAACTTAAAAATGACCATGACGGGAACGAATGCGGCAGGAGAAAAAGTGAATCGCTGGACTAAAACCTCGGCTCTAACTTATGCTGCCTGGGACGTGAAGGCCTTGGATTCTTTATCGATTACCTTACCTGCAGATAAATCCATCAATACCTTAGCGTTTGAGTTAAGCGACGCTTCAGGAAAGGTGGTTCATCGCAATTTTGTGCATTTAATCGTCGCGGAAGGTGTTATGCAACCAGCAAAAGGGCAATTGATTTCGGTGCCAGTGGAGAAATACAGCGCCTCTAGCTGGCCTAAAAAACAATGGTCAGGGGTTCTAGGCCATAAATTGAATGGGGCAGGAGCAGGCTATTTCGAATACGAGATTCCATTTCCTACCACTGGCGTTGAAGGTATCAAACAAGTTCGTTTCTTAGTAGAGGCTTCTTCTAAACCCATCTTAGGTAAGGACCGAGATGATGCAGGCAAAATGGATGGAGACTATATGTTAGGCAAAGGTACCTTTGATCCAGGCGTAAATCCCAATGCCTATCCACAAACGGATCGCTATGCAAGCCTAGCAAAATTGAAAGTAAGTGCAAACGGGGTTGTTGCATCTGAAACCATTTTAGCGGACGATCCGGCTGATCACCAAGGCATATTGTCTTGGCATTACCAAGCTCGAAATAACAAATTAGACGAAGCTGGAACCTACGGTTATTTAGTGCAAGGGGTTATACCTGCGGCTGCTTGGCAGCAAGCAGCTAAAACGGGTAAGCTGATCTTGCGATTCGAGGCCACAGAAGGCGGGTTGTCTCTTTACGGAGATCAATCGGGCCGCTATGTGGTGGATCCGAGTATTATTATTGAGCGTTAAGTTTCCAGCGTTTCACGTTGATTAACTCCGGTTTTTTCTCTCCCGTTTGCGTGAAATGCGCATTCGAGAGTTGAATATCCGTGGCTTCAATGACGCGATATGTTTGATTTGCTTCGATATCTAAGTTAGAAAGCTGGATGTGGCGGATAGGCATTTCCGGCAATCCGCGGATTAATAATCCGGTTTCTGCCCCTTTCGCCACGACGCGGTCTACGAAGATATTTTTGAACTGAGGGGTGCCGGCATCGACGGGTTTGCTTTCAATTTTTGGTGTTTCGCCACCATTTCCAAAAGTAGCTACGGGATCTTTTCCTTGGTAATACATATCAAACAAGATAGCTTCACCCGAAATGTTTTTCATACTGATGTCTTGGATGAAGACATTTTCGACCACGCCACCACGGCCGCGGGCTGTTTTGAAACGCAAACCTACGTCAGTTCCTAGGAATTGGCAGTTAGATACGAAAAGATCATGCACACCACCGGACATTTCGCTACCTACTACGACGCCACCATGTCCGTGGAATACTACGCAATTTTCGATCAGAATATGCGCACTTGGCCGGCCTCTTTTTCTGCCCTCGGCGTCTTTACCTGATTTCAAACAGATACCATCGTCACCTACGTCAAACCGTGAGTTGCGCACCGAAACATATTCGCAGGATTCGATGTCGATGCCATCGCCGTTTTGGGCGAACCAAGGGTTCTTAACGGTGATGTTGTCAACTGTTAGGTGTTTGCAAAGTAGGGGATGTACATTCCAAGCAGGTGAGTTTTGGAAGGTAACGCCTTCTAATAAAATCTGCTCGCATTCACGCAGGGAGATCATGTTAGGGCGAAGGAATTCTTTGATTTCTTCGGCTTTGGCCTCATTGAAACCAGCGGCAATCACGCCCGGCTGATCCATTTTTGAACCTTTCAAGGCGCGTTCAGTTGGATACCACGTATCTTTTTTCTCATCCAAAACCCCGCCGGAACGAACTAATTTATCCCATTCCCCTGGAGTCAATTTTCCTTTTTTTACGGGCCTCCAAGCCTCGCCGTTTCCATCGATGATTCCAGCTCCCGTAATCGCAATGTTTCGTTCGCCTATCGCCGTAATCGGGGATTGCGCTCTGATTGCATCCACGCCTTCCCAGTTGGTACGTACCAAGGGATATTGGGCTGCATCTGCGCTGAACTGCAATACCGCGCCGGCATCTAGGTGGAAGTTGATATTCGAACGTAAGGTGATAGCTCCTGTTAGCCAAAAACCTGCAGGAACGCGTACCACACCACCGCCTTGCTTCGCGGCGATGTCGATGGCCTGTTGAATGGCTTTCGTGTTCAATTGGCTAGCGGAGGATTGAGCTCCGTAGGCAACGATATTAAACGTATCTTTTTTAAATGCCGTCGTCGCTACGTTCGGTAATTCAAAAACATATTTCTGAGAGAAGGATGATTTCTGTAAGAAGCTGCGCAAGTGCTCGTTCGAAGCTAAAATGCCTTCAGCGACCAAGGAAGCTATCTTTTTAGCGCCAAAAGGGGAGAAGTGCGTATCATCTGCCACTCCTTTACTGAACTTCTTGAATATACCAGCAGGGTAATGCAGGAACATTTTCTTGGCGCCCTCTGGCCCTTCTGCTGCAATGTATTTTTTGCTTTCCTTTTCGATGTCGATTAACAGCACTTTCTCCGCCGCTGCGACTTCGCGAACGACGGTAGGATAATCAGCGTGTTGGTCTACGAAAATACCTGTGGAATCAAATTTTCTGCGTTGGGTGGGAGTTAATAAGATGGGAATTCCGCCTTTTGAACGCGTTTCGCGTACATAGCGAATGAGGTTTTCGCGGAAATCAGTTTGGGCGGGGGCGTAACGGCTCGTGTCGGAGGCTTTGGCATCATTATGGCCAAACTGAATTAATACATAATCCCCTTTTTTGATCTGGTTAAATACTTTCGCCCAACGGCCTTCACGTCGAAAACTTTTCGTGCTTCTGCCATTGTAGGCGTGGTTTTGGACCTCTACGGCTTCGTTAAAAAACGATGCAAAAGGCATCCCCCAACCGGTCTCTGGAAAATCAGCAGACACTTTATCCGCCATCGTCGAATCCCCGATGAGGAAAACACGCATCGGTTCCGAGGCGGTGAAGCTAAAAAGGAATGCGCAAAGAATGAACAGGTATTTCATAAGATCTAATTTGCCTTAAAAGCAAAAAAGAGCGCTATTTTACCCAAAAATTTAGCGATTAATTGCGACGCTACTTAAGATGGACTGGATAATTTGAAGGGTGGTGATGTTATCTGCCTCCGCCACATAGTTCAAGATAATGCGGTGATTCAAGATATCTGGCGCCATTTCTTTGATGTCCTCTGGCAACACATAATCACGACCCTCTAAATAGGCCATCACTTTTGCGGCTAAATTCAGTTGGATACTGGCACGTGGCGAAGCCCCGAATTGGATGTATCCTGCCTCCTGCGT
>JBJTMW010000244.1:0-3761 GCA_046070715.1 Aquirufa sp.
TGTCAATCAGTTGAATCAATTTCCGTATATTTAAAGAATCATCCTTCAATGATAGGATTTAATGTCTTTAGACCGGAATATGCCAAATAAACGTTACGATTTCGACCAAATTATTGATCGCCGCCAAACCCATTCATTCAAATGGGATAATGTGTCCTACCCTGCTCATTTGGATATGCTACCTATGCCGGTCGCAGATATGGATTTCCAGGTGGCTGATGAAATTTTGCAGGCGTTGGATCGGATTACGGCCCACGGTATTTTAGGTTATTCTATTGTTCCTGAATCTTTAAAAATAGCGGCTCAGCATAAAATTGAACGCGATTATTCCTGGAACACTTCACTTGACTCCCAAGTTTGGATTCCCGGTATTGTTCCTGGGATTACCGCTGCTTGTGCGGCATTAACCAATGAAAAGGAAGGAATTATCACGGCAGTTCCTGTGTACCATCCCTTTCATTTAGTAGCTGGTTGGGTTAATTGCCCACTGATTACGTTTGAAATGATCAAAAATGGCGATCGCTGGACCTATGATTTTGAAGATTTCGAACGAGGCCTTCAGAAAGGGCCCAAGGTTTTTCTTTTGTGTAACCCGCATAATCCTGGTGGAACGGTCTTCAACGAATCGGAGATTAAACGTATTGTTGAACTTTGTGCTAAATACAACGTTACCATCGTTGCGGATGAGATTCACGCAGATTTGCGCTTATATCCTCAATCTGAGCACATTTCAATTGGTCGATTTGAGAAGCAGCCGATGATCAGTTTCTTCGCTACTTCTAAGGCATTTAATACGGCTGGATTAGGCGGAGCTGTTGCCGTCATTCCGGATGCTGCACTACGAGATAAATTCACTAAAGCTTCCGCCGGCTTCTTCTCCATGCTATCCAGACATAGCATAGAAGTGATGTTAGCCACTTATGCTCATGGGGAAGAGTGGTTAGCGCAGCTTCTGCCCTATTTACGTGCGAATCACGATTTACTGTTGGATTTTGTGCGTTTAACCCCGGGTTTAGCGATGCAGCCCCTGGAAGGCACCTATTTAGCTTGGATTGAATATGACGAGACTTTATGGGGGGATTTCCAACAGAAATGTTGGGATGCTGGTGTACACGTGTTGCGTGGGGAGCAATTTAAGGGTAGGAATTTTATTCGGCTGAATTTTGCTTGTCCACGAGCAGTTCTAGAAAAAGCAATGGAACGCATGAAATCGATCACACATGGCTAAGTTGTTGAAGTTTTTCTTGTTCGTGCTTTTACTAGGTTTTTTAGCCTACATATTCGTGTATATAGGAGAATTAGATGACAAGCCAGAAGAAACAGAGATAACAGATGTGGATGTGGTGAAGGCTTATGGAGATTCGTTAGCCCAAATCGCCGTAGATGACACGATTTCTAGGCCGATGAATAGTTCTTTAACATCTGCCTTTGAAGATTTTACGGTTTCAGTAGTCGATGGAAGTATAAAGATAGAGAAAAGCCATTCGGTCTTGTTTCAACAAAAAGTAGCCAATTTTAAAGCTTACTCTGTTTTAGCTTCTGATTTGAATGGAAATGAGAAGCCAGAATTTTGGGTGGCCGGCTTTCAGGGTAAAAACTACCGAATTTTTGCTTTTGAGTATAAGGAGGGCAAGTTAAAGACTATTCGCTTTCCTACTATCATGGGCCGGCAACGTTTGGGCTATGCAGGTGCTGATAGTTTGTACTTAGAAAAGGCGGCTATCGTACATTCCTTTGATTATACAAATGATCCTTATGCCGATATCTCGACAGGGGTTCGCGCTTGTTATTATAAATATGGAGCGGATGGAAGTTTTGTCCTCTCTAAAACCTTAGACCTAGAAAAAGAAGATGAGTAAAGTTGAATTGCGTTCGCAACAGTGGTTTGGAAAGACCGGTAAAGATGGATTTATCTACCGTGCCTGGATGAAAAATCAAGGGATTCCAGATGATTATTTCCAAGGAAAACCGGTGATTGGTATTTGTAATACTTGGTCTGAATTAACGCCTTGCAATGCGCATTTCAGGGAATTAGCGGAATTTGTGAAGAAAGGAATTATCGAGGCGGGTGGTTTTCCGGTCGAGTTTCCGGTGATGTCTTTGGGCGAAACCTTGATCAAACCTACCGCGATGTTGTACCGCAATTTAGCGAGTATGGATGTGGAGGAATCGATTCGGGCTAATCCGATTGATGGCGTGGTACTTATGTGTGGATGCGATAAAACGACTCCATCTCTCGTAATGGGCGCTTGTAGCGTCGACTTACCTACTTTGGTCATCTCGGGTGGCCCTATGATGAAAGGTAAATTCAAAGGTAAGGAAATTGGAACCTCTGACGTTTGGCGTTTCGCCGAAGCCTATAAGCTAGGCGAATTAACGCAGAAGGAATTTATTGAAGCTGAAGCTTGCATGGCCAGAACTCCTGGTCACTGTGCCGTAATGGGAACGGCGTCTACGATGGCTACGATGGTAGAAGCTTTGGGACTAAGTTTACCTCAAAATGCGGCCATTCCTGCGGCTGATGTACGTAGAAAGGTGCTTGCACAGCATTCAGGACGTCGTATTGTGGAGATGGTAAATGAGGATTTGAAGATGTCCAAAGTCTTAACGCGTCCCGCTTTCGAAAATGCGATTCGTGTGAATGCGGCAACGGGTGGCTCGACTAATTTTGTCATTCACTTAACAGCTATTGCAGGTCGTTTAGGCGTAGATTTAAAATTGGATGATTTCGATGAGTTTTCGCGCAATATTCCGCTTTTAGCGAATATACAGCCATCAGGCGAACATTTCATGGAAGACTTGTATTACGCAGGTGGACTTCCAGCATTGATGAATCAAATGAAGGAACATTTACATACGTCGATTGTGACGGTGAATGGTAAGACGGTGGGTGAAAACATCGAAAACACCCCAATTTATGATGCTACTATTATTTCCTCGTTCGAAGCGCCGTTCAAACCCGATTCAGGTATAGCGGTGGTCAGAGGTAATTTAGCACCAAATGGAGCCGTATTAAAGCCATCTGCCGCTTCTAAAGCCTTATTCAAGCACCGCGGAAAGGCGGTCGTTTTTGAAAATATTGAAGATTACCACGCTCGCATTGATTCCCCTGAATTAGAGGTAGATGAAAATTCGGTGATGGTTTTGAAAAATGTAGGGCCTAAAGGCTACCCAGGGATGGCTGAAGTGGGCAATATGGGCATACCGAAAAAGCTTTTGGAAAAAGGCGTGAAAGATATGGTCAGAATTTCTGATGGCCGGATGAGTGGAACGGGTTTTGGAACGGTGGTACTTCACGTATCGCCTGAATCTGCGGCCGGAGGGCCTTTGAATTGGGTGCAAAATGGCGATTACATTGCCTTAGACGTTGAAAATCGGTCCATTAATTGGGAAGTATCTGAGGAAGAGTTGGCGGCTCGTAAGTTAGCACAACCTTTTGAGAAGCCTAAAACAATTCGGGGTTATGTGGGTCTATTCATTGATCACGTAGAACAAGCGGATCAAGGAGCTGATTTCGATTTCTTAAAAGGTGGTTCAGGCTCTATCGTTACGCGCGATTCGCATTAATATGAAAGTGTATATCGTCACCGGTGCTGGTCAAGGGATTGGGTATCAAATTGCGCTGCAGTTGATGGCTGAGGGGCATTTAGTGGTCAATAATGATATTGACCCAACTTTGCTTTCTGGTCCCTACTCGAAAGCCGGTGACGTTAGTTCCTACGAGTTTATTCAAGAGTTAGTTGCCTACGCGCAAACATTGC
>JBJTMW010000245.1:0-3301 GCA_046070715.1 Aquirufa sp.
AATCTTTCGCGAGCTTCAAATCAAAAATTAAGGTAATCTCTTTATCTCCCGTGGGGAAAATCTCTTCTGTCGTTACTTGCGCAAAGGCAGAAAAACTGAATAAAAGGAAGAATAAAATTCTCATCGGATTTCAAAAATTTGCGCTGATTTACCTGGAACGCTAAGTGTTTTACCGAAAACCACATCCGTCGATTCCATCACATTGTGCGCCTTTGCACCTGCTGGTAAAATTTCCTCATAGTGGCTTAAGTCGATGGCACGCGCATCTGCGTTTTTGTTTAGAACCACCATCACTTTGGCCTTATCCGTATAGCGGAAATACACGTAAACGCCGTTTCCTACGCCTGAATTTTCTGGACCAAAATGCATTAACTTACCCTTGTGTATCGCTTCAGAACCTTTTCTCCAGGCCAAAATCTTTTTGAAGAAATCCTGCATCGCCTTCTCATCCGCCGTCATATTCGCACCAGTAAACGCATTCTTCACATCGCCAGCCCAACCACCTGGGAAGTCGCCACGAATCTCCCCGTGTTCGTTTGATTTCGGATTAGACATCAAAATTTCCGTACCATAAAATACCTGCGGAATTCCACGCGTCGTGAAAATATAGGTCATCGCCATTTTCAACAAAGATTGATCGTGCTTCACTTGCGTGTAAATACGAGACATGTCATGGTTATCTCCAAAAACAACCAAATTATCCGGATTCGCATACACTAAATCGTTCGAAATAACGCTGTAGATTTTGTTCAAACCTTTGCCCCAGTCCTTATCGTTTTCATTCATCGCCTCCGAAATCGCGTTCTGCAATGGAAAGTCCATCAGTGCTGGCAAAGAAGATTTATAACCATCGCGATTCACTTTTCCGCGCTGCCAATACGAAGTGATAATCGGATTAGACGACCACTCCTCGCCCACCATATTCAAATTCGGGTATTCATTTAAGACTGCGTCTGACCACATCGTCGCAAATTCCTTCGTCGAATACGGGTAAGTGTCGATGCGCAGACCGCCTAAATGGGCATATTCTATCCACCAAATCGTGTTTTGAATCAAGTATTTTTGCATAAACGGATTTTTCTGATTCAAATCAGGCATCGCTGGCACGAACCAGCCTTCTGTTTGTAGTTTGGCATCATACTTAGAGACATGCGGATCCTGAACCGTCTCGCGGCGGTGCGTCGTCGATACAAATTTCCCGCCAAAATTTATCCAATCTTTAAACGGCATATCTTCCATCCACCAGTGACCATTTCCACCATGATTCAGGATAATATCTTTGATCAAATACATCCCATTCGCCTGCAATTTCATTCCCAGCTCGCGGTAGTCTTCATTTGTCCCAAAACGGCGATCAATTTTGTAATGATCCGTAATCCCGTATCCGTGGTAACTTTCTAAGGTTTGGTCATTTTCCACCTCTGGCATATTCCAAACCGCCGTGAATCCCATATTTTTTATGTAATCCAAATGGTCGATAATCCCCCGCAAATCCCCACCATGGCGATCATACAATGCGCTTCGATTCAAGGACAAATCACGCATTCCAGCGACTTTATCATTTGCCGGATTACCATTTGCAAAACGATCTGGTGTGATTAAATAGATCACATCTTTCGTGGAATACGATGGACGATTCGCAGAATTTTTCGCACGTGCTTCCAAGCTATAATTGATTGTGTGAATGACTGCTCCATTTTTTTTGATCACCAAAGGATAGGTTCCCGCCTGAGCACCCGTCTCAACCACTAAATCAACGAATAAGTAATTAGGACTATCGCCGTTCGTTACTTTTTTCACGCTCAAACCTTTCTTTGAGGACGTCACCACGCCTCCATTCAGGTCTTTACCTTTGATCAATAATTGTAAATTCGGATTCTTCATTCCCACCCACCAGTTCAGGGGTTCGACACGTAAATCTTGAGCAATAAGGGAGAAAGAGGCACAAAATAGGAAGCCTAGAAAAAGGACTTTTTTCATAAATGATTAAAATAGTGAATGATTGAATAGCTTTGTTAGCTGTGGAACGAAAATAGGCAAAATTCGCGACACAGCGAAGCATTCCCGGAAGAATCCTATAATGCAGATTGACCGATAAGTAAAATATGCCCGATATATTTGGTATTATACCCGTAATTGGAGATATTTGCTAGGAAAACAGGCCTCAAAAGCCCTGACGACTAATTATTTAAATAATACAAATATAAATATTCTCTTTTATGTGTGGAATCGTAGCGTACATCGGAAAACAGCCAGCATTTCCCGTTATTTTAAAGGGCCTGAAGCGCTTAGAATACCGTGGATATGATAGTTCAGGTATTGCATTATTCGGTGATATGGTGAACACATTCAAGAAAAAAGGCCGCGTAGCGGAGCTAGAGGCTTGGGATGAGGAAATCATTTCAGAAGCGACAGTCGGTATCGGTCACACGCGCTGGGCAACCCACGGCGAGCCGTCTGATGCGAATGCGCATCCGCATAGCTCGAACAGTGGCCGTTTGACTTTGGTGCATAACGGTATCATCGAAAACTACGCTTCCTTAAAGCAAGAATTAGTCCAAAAAGGCTACACTTTCAAGAGTGAGACCGACACGGAGGTTTTGGTAAACTTCATCGAAGACATCCAAATCAACAACAATTCCTCGCTAGAAGAGGCAATGCGCATCGCACTAAAACGTGTAGTGGGTGCATACGTCATCATTGTAATGGAAGAAGGTTTCCCGAATCGCTTGATCGCAGCTCGTAAAGGTTCACCCTTAGTGATCGGCGTGGGCGAAGGCGAGCATTTCTTAGCTTCGGATGCTTCCCCGATCATCGAATACACCAAGAAAGTTATCTACGTAAACGACTACGAATTAGCCATCATTTCTCCAGATGAAATCATCTTGAAAAACTTAGGTAACGAAACTATTACACCGTATATACAACAGTTAGACATGGAATTAGCCCAAATCGAAAAGGGCGGTTTCGACCATTTCATGTTGAAAGAAATTTTTGACCAACCGGGCAGTTTAACGGATTGTTTACGTGGCCGTTTGGATATGGAAAACTTGACCTTGACTTTGGCAGGTGTAGAAGAACACATGTCCGTTTTCTCTCAAGCGAAACGTATCATTATCGTGGCTTGCGGAACGAGCTGGCACGCCGGTTTAGTCGCAGAATACATGATCGAAACCCTTTGCCGCATTCCAGTAGAGGTAGAATATGCGTCTGAATTCCGTTACAGAAATCCAGTCGTAGGCGAAGGCGATGTATTAATTGCCATTTCCCAAAGTGGGGAAACAGCCGATACCCTAGTGGC
>JBJTMW010000246.1:0-2867 GCA_046070715.1 Aquirufa sp.
CAAGTTTAGATACTTGCGCGGATTTAGTGGAAAAAATCGATTCGATTTTGCGCGAAGATCCGCCGGTGTTAATGCACCAAGGGGGCATGATCAAAAGTGGTTATTTAGCGGAACTAGATGAATTGCATGGGCTTTCTAGCTCGGGAAAGAACTTCTTAGCCGATATTCAAAAGCGGGAAATTGAACGCACGGGAATTAGCTCCTTGAAGGTTTCTTACAACAAGGTTTTTGGCTATTATTTAGAAGTAACAAACGCCCACAAAGACCGCGTACCCCCAGAATGGATTCGCAAGCAGACTTTGGTCAATGCGGAGCGCTATATCACGGAGGAATTAAAGATTTACGAAGAGAAAATTCTCAGCGCCGAAGATAAAATCTCGGTTATTGAATTTCGACTATTTCAAGAATTAGTGGAGACCGCTTTAGGGTATTTAACTCAAATTCAGCAGAATGCGCTGGGAATCGCCACGCTAGATGTGTTAGCTTCTTTTGCTACGGTGGCAAAGAAAAACAACTATGTTCGTCCAACGTTGAACGAAACAGAGATCATCGATATCAAGGGCGGTCGTCACCCGGTGATTGAAAAACAGTTGCCAGCCGGCGAAAATTATGTCCCGAACGACATCTATTTAGATGATAAAACGCAGCAAATCATGATGATTACCGGTCCCAATATGGCCGGTAAATCAGCTTTATTACGCCAAACGGCTCTGATTGTTTTGCTCGCTCAAATGGGATCTTATGTGCCGGCTGAATCCGCGACCTTGGGTTTAGTGGACAAAGTTTTTACGCGCGTAGGGGCTTCAGATAATTTATCCAAAGGCGAATCCACTTTCATGGTCGAAATGACGGAAACGGCGGCGATTTTGAATAATTTATCGTCTCGCTCCCTCGTTTTATTGGACGAAATCGGTCGTGGGACCTCGACCTATGATGGCGTGTCGATGGCTTGGGCGATCGCGGAACACTTGCATAATCACCCTACTTACAAGGCCAAAACCTTATTTGCCACCCACTACCACGAATTAAACGAATTAACGCAGGACTTCCCGCGCATCCAAAACTTCCACGTTTCGGTGAAAGAAGTAGGCAACAAGATTATCTTCTTGCGCAAATTATTGCCAGGCGGCAGTGCCCATAGTTTTGGTATTCATGTTGCTCAATTAGCGGGCATGCCTACGTCTCTCGTTTTACGTGCACATGAAATTCTCCAAAATCTCGAAAAAGATCACGTTTTAGAAGACAACATCGATAAATTAAAAGAGATGCCGAAGGCAAACTACCAGATGAGTCTTTTTGGCGCGGAAATTCCGGAGGGCCTCCAAAAAATCGAGGATCAATTAAAGGAATTGGATGTGAATGCCTTGTCGCCGATTGAGGCGTTGCTGAAGCTGAATGAGCTGAAGCGCTTATTGTAGATAAGAGAGCATAGATAATAGAGTAGAGAGAGGAGATAAGAGAGAATAGATGAGAATACAATTATCTCTACTCTCTACTCTATGATCTCTATTCTTAGTTCCGAACATCTAATCCCCAATTCAACTTACTCCTCAGCGTCTGCAAGAAATCATCCCCAGGAATTTTGATCAATTTCGCGGAGAAAGGGGCTTTTTTGACTTCGATTTTGAAATGACTGTCAATGACTTTAGAGCGCGAATCTAGCGAAATAAGGAAGTTTTTGCTTCGAGAACTTACTTCAAAAGTTAATACGGCTGAACTAGATACCAGGAGCGGACGCACATTTAAATTGTGCGGGCTCATGGGTGCGATGATGAATATGTCGGAACTCGGGATCACTAATGGACCGCCCACGGCAAGGGAGTAACCTGTAGATCCAGTGGCTGTGGATACGATAAGTCCGTCAGCCCAGTAGGAATTCAAATAATTGCCGTCTACAAAAGCTTTGATGGTGATCATGGACGATACGTCTGTCTTCATGATTCCCACTTCATTTAGGCCAAAGCCTTTGCCATCAAAAAAGTCTACCTCGGATTCTACTGAGACTAAACTTCTATTTTCAATACGAAAATTTCCTTGTAAAACGGTGTCTAACGCGGCGCTAATTTCTGGGGGTGATAGGGTGGCTAAGAATCCTAATCGGCCGGTATTGATTCCTAGAATGGGAATTTCTTTTGCGCCTATTTGAGTCAATGTTTCTAACAGTGTTCCATCGCCACCTATACTCCAGGCCATATCCGCAGATTCTAAACCTTTTTCAGCGGAATAGCTGGGCACATCTGCCACCGAGAAACCGTGCTCCAGAAGGTGGTTTTTGAAGAAATCGGAGAGGATGGGTTGGCAGTTTTTGGCACAAATATCCGACCACATTTTCTCCATTAAGGGCTTGGTTTCAGCCGAAAAGGTTTTTCCGTGAATGGCTAATTGTACACTCATTATAAGTCAATAAAACGCATTAAATGATCAAAACGATCTTGATCCACTTCTAATTGCTCCCCAAAAACAAAGGCTTTTTCAATGAAAATACCGTGTCTTTCTAGGTTAGAAATAATCTTTCCAAAGGTTTCTGTTTGTACTTGAAGCACAACATGGGGTTCTTGGAAAAAACTACGCACTATAAATCCATTTTCCTCCTCGATGATACGAATAATCGTACTCAAACTATCACGAGAGGCTTGAAAAGGGATGCGGATAATTCCGCCATTTTTATTTTCAACGCCAGTGTTGAGCAGGATATTTCCTACCGCTGCTTTGGTTAAATAACCTCTAAAAATCCCCTCGGCGTTTGTAATAGCAATCACATCTAAGCTGGGTTCATCAAACCAAGGCAGGCTGGCTAAAACATCCTCCTCCTCTTCCATGTGGAAGCTAGAAAAATGGTTTCTTAGATCTGCAAGGGATTGCTCTGG
>JBJTMW010000247.1:0-2927 GCA_046070715.1 Aquirufa sp.
TATGATCTTTCACCAAGCTTTCACGTTAAATCCCTTTCAAGAAAACACCTATCTCATTTGGGATTCCCAGGGAATAGGCATTATCGTAGATCCAGGCTGTTATACCTACGAAGAGCGCCAAACATTAAAAGCTTTCATCGAAGAAAAAGGCATTACCTTAACTCATATATTAAATACCCATGCACATATCGATCACGTGCTGGGAGTAGAATATTTCCGACAAGAATTCAAGATTCCTTTTTACCTACACCCAAAAGATGAGCCACTTTTAAGAGATGCGGCAAATCGAGCACAAGTGTATGGATTCCCGCATTACCAACCCTCTGAAGTCGATGTTTGGTACGAGGACAACCAAGTATTAAACATTGGTGAAATGGAAATCAAGATCTTATTTGTACCGGGGCACGCTCCAGGTCATGTGGCCTTGTATTTTAAAAAAGAGGGCCTTTTGTTTGATGGAGATGTGTTATTTAAACGCAGTGTGGGCAGAACGGACTTCCCACTTTGCAATCACGCTGATTTAGTACATAGTATTCAAACGCAATTATATACTTTACCTGACTCGACTACCGTATTTCCAGGACATGGGGGAAGCACCACCATCGGGGAAGAAAAAGTATCCAATCCATACGTAAAAGCATGAAAAAAGAAATCCCTAACCTATTAACGCTAGGTAATTTATTGGCGGGTTGCATCGGACTGTGGTTTGTTATGCAAGGTGATTTAGTGAGCGCCTCCTATTGTATGTTCATCTCCCTTGTCTGCGATTTCTTCGATGGATTTTTAGCGCGCGCCTTGCAAGCTTATTCTGATCTGGGAAAAGAGTTGGATTCTTTGGCGGACATGGTCTCCTTTGGAGTTTTACCCGCCTTTATTTTGTTTTCGTTTGTAGAGCAAAGCTGCGGAACGCAATGCACGGTGGGATTATTCGGGTTCTACAAACCTTTCATGGTGTTTGCTTTGGCTTTAATGTCTGCCTATCGTTTGGCCAAATTCAATATTGATACCCGCCAAAGCGACCAATTCATCGGTGTCCCTACCCCAGCAAATGGACTATTCATTGCGTCTTTACCCTTAATTCTACATTTTCAGCCGGAATACAGCGCCTATATTTTATCCTTTAAAGGCCTGTTGATTTATGCGGTGGTGATGAGTTACCTGTTAGTCTGCGAATTGCCTTTATTGGCATTTAAGTTTAAGACCTGGGATTGGAAAAGCAATCAAGTAAAATTCATTTTCCTTATTTTTTGCATTGCTGCCCTTGTTATGCTTAAATTTGCAGCAATTCCGGTTTTAGTGATCGCATACATCCTCCTGTCCGGCCTTATTTTCCTTTTAAATCCAAACAAATAATGAAATTCTTAGCTGAAATCAACGTAATGCCTCAAAAAGAAATCCTTGATCCTCAGGGAAAAGCGGTACTTATTGGCTTACAAAACTTAGGTATTAACCAAGTGGCAGGCGTTCGTATAGGCAAGCACATCACATTAACGGTGGATGCAGCATCTGAAGCTGAGGCAAATGAGGTCGTAACAAACGCCTGCAAGAAATTGCTAGCGAACTTGATTATGGAAGAATTTGAGTTTACGTTAACAGCTCAATAAAATCTTAAAACTGGCCTGTATGCAATAATACCAGCGTGCAGGCCTCTTCTGTTTGAATTCCCAATTTTTCTAATGCCTTTTCGAGCTCCGGATTTTCGGTGCCTGGATTGAAAATCACTCGTCTAGGTGATAAGGTTTGCAAATAATCAAAAAGTCCCTCTTGATTCGCTGGACCTACATAAAGTGTCACCGTATCGATTTCTTCCAGCAAAGGTTGATCCTGTTGAATGGTTAAGCCTAACACCTCCCCTTTTTTAATTCCTACCAAAGAGACATCGTGTCCATGCTGCAAAAGCAATTCCGTCGCGATATAGGCATATCGACTTGGGTTTGTACTCGCACCATAGACTAAGACTTTCATTAGAATAGTTTTTCAGCGATAGAGCGCACGCTGTCGGATTTACTCATCGTGTAGAAGTGTAAAGCAGGCACACCCGCTTGGATCAACTCTTTCCCTTGTTGTACCGCCCATTCAATCCCTAATTGCTTAATGGCTGCGTTGTTTGCACATTTACGCGCTTCAGCCACAAAGTCTAACGGGATCTCTAAATGGAAAATCTCCGGCAAAATATCCAATTGTCGTTCGGTCGCTAATGGTTTTAAACCTGGAATGATGGGTACGTTGATACCCATTTCACGGCATTTCTTGACGAAATCAAAATACTTCGCATTATCAAAAAACATCTGAGTCACGATGTAATCAGCCCCCGCATCTACTTTTTGCTTTAAATAGTGCAAGTCCGCTTCAAAAGAAACCGCATCAATGTGTTTCTCCGGATAACCAGCTACACCAATACAAAAATTCGTAGGAAGCGATTCTGTTTCCTCGTGTAATAAAATACCCTGATTCATGGCCGCCACCTGCTCTACTAATTCGTTCGCATAGGCATGACCACCTGGCTTAGGCACGAAATGAGTTTCCCCCTTTTCTTGATCTCCACGTAATAATAGGGCATTTTCAATGCCTAAATAGTGTAAATCGATGAGAAAATCCTCCGTTTCTTCTTTGGTAAATCCCCCACAAATCACATGCGGAACGGCTTCGATCTGAAAACGCTGCATGATGGATGCACAGATGCCTAAAGTACCTGGACGCTTGCGAATAGGAATGCGCTTGGAAACCCCATCCACGACTTTATCCACATATTCCTCGCGGTGATACGTCACCTCAATAAACGGGGGCTTAAACTCCATCAAAGGCTCAATGTGCGACATTAATTCGCCCAAATGTTGGCCTTTCATCGGTGGAATAATCTCGATCGAGAAAAGGGTTTTTCCCGCCGCTTCTTCAAAGTATTTGGTAATCTTAGTCATAATTCAATA